>JAIRSA010000170.1 GCA_031255695.1 Eubacteriales Family XIII. Incertae Sedis bacterium
CTTCTGGCGCCACTTCGGCGCTACAGGGAAAATACAGATTGCCGTGATATATTTTTTATGGAGGCTTGCCTATGTCGATAAGAATACTGCTTGTTGAGGACGATGAGCATATACGCAATACGGTCAAAACATTTCTGTCCGATGCCGGGTATACGGTGGACGCCTGCCGGGACGGCAACGAGGCGCAGATGAAATTTTATGACAATATTTACCATCTCGCGATTCTTGACATCATGCTGCCAGGCATGAACGGCCATGAACTGCTGCGGGAGTTCCGCAAGCTGAACGACACGCCCATCATGATGATGACCGCGCTTTCGGACGATGAAAACCAGATCAGGGCATTTGACGCGGAGGCGGACGACTATGTGACAAAGCCGTTCAGGATCCCGCTTCTGCTCAAACGCGTGGAAGCCCTGCTGAGGCGCAGCGGGGCGCTGGCGCATGAGATAAATTCCGGCAGGCTGTCGCTCTGGCCCGACGAATTCAAGGCGAGCTATGGCGGCGCACCGATAGCCTTGACCCTCAAGGAGTTTGAAATCCTCCTGCTGCTGGCCCAGAACAAAAATCGGACGCTGACGCATGAGGTGATCCTGTCCCGCGTGTGGGGCTATGATTTCGGCGGCGACGGCGCCACCGTGCACACGCACATCAAGAATCTGCGCGCCAAGCTGCCTGCCAACATCATCAGGACCGTGCGCGGGGTCGGCTACCGGCTGGAGGATGAGCCGGGCCGGCCAAACCGGGAGGGGGCGCAAGGATGAAGAATCACGGGCTATTTGTCAAAGTCTTTACTTACACGGTAATATCCGTGCTGCTGCTCGTCGTTGTGGCGGCTGCCCTGTTTTCGGGGCAGTTCATGCTGCTCTTCAGGACAATGCAGACACGGCAGATCATCGCTTCTTATCAGCCCTTGGTAGAGCGGATCCATGCGGGCGGCGACAATGGCATCGCTGAATCGGCAAGGCGCTTTTCCGCCCGCAACCAGTCATTTGAGTTTTTCGTGGCGGACAAGGACGGCAATCCGCTATACGCCACGCCCAACGCCGACACATCGGGGGAATTCGGCGGCGATTTCTATTTTGTCGTCCATAATGAAATGGATTTCCGCATCATTGCGCAGAACAGGACGGGCCTAGGGCCGCTTTACCGCGAAATACTCGGCCGGATAGCTGCCGTGCTAGCCATAATGCTTGCGCTCTGCCTCGCCTGCGCCTTTGTCTTTGCACGGCGGATAACAAGGCCCATCAAAGCATTGGCGGACGCCACGGACAGGATGGCCAGGCTTGAGGATGTCCCGCCCCTGCCAGGCCGCAATGACGAGCTAGGCGCCTTGGGGCGCGATGTCCATTCCATGTACGAGAGGCTGAAAACGACCATTGCCAAGCTGGAGGGCGAAATACTGCGGGAGCGCGAGCTGGAGGAAACGCAGCGGTATTTCTTCTCGGCGGCATCGCATGAACTGAAAACGCCCATCGCGGCTGCCACCGCCCTACTGGAGGGGATGATCGAAAACGTAGGCGATTATAAGGACCACCCCAAATACCTGCGCGAGTGCGCGAGGCTAATGGACGCGCAGAGCAGGACGATTTCAGGGATGCTGGAAATCGTCAGGCTGGACGACGGGAAAATAGTGCCTTCGCCTGAAAAGCTGGATATCCGGGGGGCAGTCTCCGCCTTGCTGCCTGAATTCCGGACATTGGCAGAGGCAAACGGGCTGCGCATGGCAATAGACATCCCAGAGGGGCAGTCCTGCCTCGCCGACCCCCAAATGCTGGGGAAGGCGCTGTCAAACCTTATGCTGAACGCGGTGCAGAACACGCCCTATGGGCATGAAATCCGGATATGGAGCCTGCCTGGGGCGGATGTATGCCGCCTCTGCATACTGAATACGGGGGCGAGGATCGACGGCGCGGCCCTGCCCAAGCTGTTCGCCCCATTCTACCGCGCAGATAAGGCGCGCAGCCAGAAAGACGGGCGGAGCGGCCTGGGCCTGGCTATTGTCCAGAAAACGCTGGCAGCTATGGACATCACGTTCGCGTTGGAAAACGCGCCGGACGGTGTTCTGTTCTGGATGGATCTGCCGAAGGCCTGAGCGTGCTGCCCCGCCGCCCGACCGCCACGCCGCCCCATATCTCTGCGCCAAGCCCCGTGCGTTGTCCCGACGCGCCAGTGACACAATCGCCCGACCACCACAGCCGCCGGTCTTGCCGCCGGCTTTTTTATTGCGTTTCTACAGACAAACTGCAGGCAGGCTACAGAGGAAACACAGATTGCACTGGGATAATCTTAATAAGGACATCGGGTTTTTTGGCGGGGATGGGTGCGCGGCGGTAAATTCCTGCCCGCTGAAGCCGGGGAATTCTCGCATGGCACCTTCCAGCCGTTTGCAAAGGGCGCAACCGGGGATAGGTGCGCAGAAGGTAAGGATGAAGGTAAGGATGAAAGTAAGGATGAAGGATATTGGCATTACTATTTATAGTTGCGGGCATGATGAGGCGGACGCTTTCCGCAGGCTGTCTCCCCGCTTCGGCGTCATGCCGGCGATCATCGCCGACGCCGTGTCGGAGGCCAACGCGGAGGCGGCGCCGGGCAACCGGTGCATCAGCGTGGGGCATAAGTGCGGGATCGCGGCGCCCACGATCATTGCCTTGAGGAATGCCGGGGTGAGGTATATATCCACCCGGAGCGTCGGCTGTGACCATATAGATGTGGCCGCTGCCGAGAAAGCGGGCATCGCTGTCGGCAATGTGGTCTATTCGCCGGACAGCGTCGCCGACTATACGCTCATGCTGATGCTCATGGCGGCACGCAATGCAAAGGCCATCGTGCGCTCTGCAGAAAAGCATGACTACAGGCTTTGCGGCACACGAGGGATGGAGCTGCGGGATATGGCCGTCGGCGTGATAGGGGCCGGGCGCATAGGCGGGGCGGTCATCAGGCGGCTTCGGGGCTTCGGGTGCCGCGTACTGGCGCATGACAGGCGCCCCAAAACGCGTGCGTGTTGGGCGAGTCAGCTGGATGGGGCGGAACATGTGGGGCAGCCGGATGGGACAGGGCGGCTGGATGGGGCGGAACATGCGGGGCAGCCGGATGGGACAGGGCAGCTGGATTGGGGGGAACATGCGGGGCAGCCGGATTGGCTGGACTACGTGCCGCTTGGGGAGCTGCTGCGGAACAGCGACATCATTACGCTCCATCTGCCATTGTGCGCGGCCACACGGCACATCATAGGACTGGAGCAGATAAAGGCAATGAAGCCGGGCGCGTTTGTCGTCAATACAGGGCGCGGGGCGCTCATAGACACGCAGGCGCTTGTCTGGGCGCTGGAAAGCGGAAGGCTGGGCGGCGCGGCCTTGGATGTCGTGGAGGGCGAGGAAGGGATTTTCTATTTCGACTGCGCGGGGGAACCCATCGACAATCGATTATTGCTGAAACTCCAAAACATGCCGAACGTGATCATCACGCCGCACACAGCCTACCATACCGAACGTGCCTTGCATGATACCGTCCGGAAAACACTGGAAAACTGCCTGGATTTCGAGAGGGGGCTGCCGCATGGACAGGCGTAAGAGGCTTAAAGTCGCAATACTATTCGGCGGGCAGTCCGAGGAGCACGACGTATCGGTGAAATCCGCAGCGGAGATTGCCGCTAATATCGACACCGGGAAATATGATCCGCTCTACATCGGGATCACGAGAGCCGGTCTCTGGAAAACGTGCGGATGGCCGTGCGCAGGATGGGAAAACGGCGGCAGCATGGCCGCGCTCCTTCCGGACCGGGGGATGCGCGGGCTGTTGGTTATGGACGGCCATGGGCGCAGGCGTGAATGCGGAATCATCCCTGTAGACGTGGCATTCCCTGTCATACACGGCAAGACGGGGGAGGACGGGGCAATGCAAGGGCTGCTTGAACTGTCCGGCATACCCTATGTGGGCTGCGGCATACAGAGTTCGGCGGTCTGCATGGACAAATCGCTGGCCTATATCGCCGCAAGGGCGGCAGGCATCGCCACGCCGGATTTCCTGGCGGTAGAGGGCGGGGATGCCCCGGCGGCAGACGCGCTGGCCTACCCCGTTTTTGTGAAGCCGGCGCGTTCCGGCTCGTCGTTTGGCGTGAAAAAAGTGGCCTGTGCGGATGAATTGGCCCCCGCAATAGAGATGGCGCGGCAATATGACAGCAAGGTCTTGATCGAACAGGCTGTCGCCGGCTGCGAGGCCGGCTGCGCCATATTGGGCAATGGCGCCGATCTGGTGGCGGGCGAGGTGGATCAGATTAAGCTGCGGCATGGCTTCTTCCGCATCCATCAAGAGGCCGAGCCGGAGAACGGCTCCGAAAATGCAGAGATCTGCGTCCCCGCAGATCTGCCCGGAAAAGAGCGGGGGCGGATAAAAGAGACGGCGAAGAAAATATATGCGGCGCTGGGATGCAGCGGGCTTGCCCGTGTGGACATGTTCATGCAGGATGACGGGCGCATTGTGCTGAACGAAGTCAATACGATGCCGGGGTTCACATCGTACAGCCGCTATCCACGCATGATGGCCGCAGCGGGCATCGCGCTCCCCGAACTGATAGACCGCCTGATCACACTGGCGGCGGAGAGATGGCGGCATCAGGGATAGGTATGTGGCGGTAAATTCCATCCACGCTCGGTAAACTCCTGCCCGCTAAAGCGGGGGAGTTCTCGAGTGGCACCTTCCAGCCGTTTTGCTGTGCAAAACGGGGATAGGTGCGCATAAAGCGGGGGAATTCTCGCATGGCACCTTCCAGCCGTTTGCGAAGGGCGCAAACGGGGATAGGTGCGCAGCGGGGGAGGGAGTTATGGAAAAAGGTTTTGTATTTTTGGACGAAATGCTGAGCGGTGTCCGCTGGGATGCCAAATATGCTACATGGGACAATTTCACGGGGAAGCCCGTGGACGGCTATGAGGCCAACCGCATTGTGGGGACATATGCCACGGCGCTCGCGCTGCAAAGCGCGCAGAAACGTGCCGCAGCCCTCGGATATGGCCTGCTGCTGTGGGACGGGTACCGCCCCAGGCGCGCGATAGAATGTTTTTTGCGTTGGTCCAGGCAGCCGGAAGACAACCTGACAAAAGAGAGGTATTACCCGAATATCAAACGCAGCGAAATGGTTTCCAGAGGGTATGTGGCGCCGCAGTCAAGCCACAGCCGCGGAAGCGCCATCGATCTCACGCTGTACCATCTGGATACAGGCACGCTTGCCCCTATGGGCGGCGGCTTCGACCTTATGGACGAACGCTCGCACCACACGGCAAAAAACATCGGGCGCATTGAGGCCCAAAACCGCAAGGTGCTGCGCTCCATCATGGAAAGCAGCGGGTTCGAGCACTATAGGTTCGAATGGTGGCATTATGTGCTGAAAGACGAGCCATACCCCGACACCTATTTCGACTTCACGGTCATGTAGGGGGAAGCCTAAATTGAAGCCCCTGGCGCCAAACGCCATAGGCCGCAATGCGCCAGGACAATGGGGACGGTACGATTTGTCAACATGACAATAGGGACGGTACGAATTGTCACGCGCGAATTGTCACGCGAATTGTCACGATTTGTCACACGATCCGTTGCGATTTATGTTATAATATTGAGGTAGGCATATCCGTTTATGGGAAGAATTGGGGTGTAAAATGGGCAGGCAAGTCAGAGAATTAAGCGCGACAGGTATTTACCATGTGTTTTTTAGAGGCGTAAATCACTGCCACCTCTTTGAGGCGGATACCGATTTCGAGAAATTCATGTCGATTGTCGAAACGGTGAAATCAAAGCTGCCGTTCGATTTGTATGCATATGTGCTAATGAGCAATCATGTCCATCTGCTCTTGCATGAAGCCGCTATTGGCGATATCGCCCTTATTATGAGAAAGGTCTTGACGCAATACGCCTTTTGGTTCAACAGGAAGTACGGGCGCAGCGGCGCGTTAATCGCGGACCGATATAAAAGTGAATGTGTGGAAGATGACGCATACCTGCTTTCATTGACAAGATATATACATCAAAATCCAATAAATGCGGGCGCCGCGCAAAGCCTCGAATCATATAGATGGAGCAGCTACCGTGAATATCTCGCGGAGGCGGGCGTTATCGCAAAAACTGATTTCGTGCTTGAGATGATGACGAATGGGAAGCAATCGGCGCTCGCCAAGTTCGTCGCGTTTCATGCGGATAC
>JAIRSA010000039.1 GCA_031255695.1 Eubacteriales Family XIII. Incertae Sedis bacterium
GGCTCCAACAGCCTTGGCGGCACGCTCACCAATGGCCTTAACCCGACAGCCACCCTTGGCTGCGGCACGTGGGGGAACAACAGCCTGAGCGAAAACCTCTGGTTCCACCACCTGATCAATGTAAGCCGCATTGCTTACGAGATACCCAACGCGCCAAATTACACCGACGAAGAAATTTGGGGGTAATGCCGGTAAATGGGGGGATACACCATAGGGGCGGCCTGTTTGGCCACAGGGCGCCCAGCCGGCAATAGCATATGCGCCGGCAGCCCGCGCAGGCACTGCGGCCCGCCATCCGGCGGATGCGGCATGCGCTGTCGCGGCTGCCACATGCACAGGCGCTGGCCCGGCCCGCCGCTCATGCCGCTGGCATGGCCGGCACCGGCCGCCAAGCGCGCGGCGCTGCGCTATTGCCCCCTCCTAACCGACTTTTCAGGCAGCAGCCCTGCCTGGAAGGCCCCGGATCTCCGGCAGCCTGATATTTTTTACTAAACTTTCGCCGCGAAAAGGAGGGTTACGCATGGCACACAGCGATTTGCAAAAAACCATCAAACTATCGGATTATTTCATGTTGGGCTTCGGCTCTATAGTCGGCGTCGGCTGGGCAGTCTCGCTGAACAGCTGGATCGGCAACGGCGGCGGCGTGTTCCCCGCATTGGTCGGGTATGCTATCGCCACACTGATCATGATCCCCATCGGTCTATGCTACGCCGAAATGACCCCGGCAATGCCGGTGGCCGGCGGCGCAGTGGCATTCACTACAAGGGCTTTCGGCACATTGCCCTCATTTATCGCAGGCTGGTTCATAGTGCTTGCGTACATAAACATACTCCCTTGGGAGGCCATATACATCAACGATGTCCTGGGCCTGATATTCCCGGTCCTGAAGAGCGGCGAGCCGCTCTATGTGCTGGGCGGCGCGGGCATATACCCGAAGGCGATCGTCGTAGGGATTATCCTGTCCTGTGCCGTCATCGCCGTAAACTGGGTAGGCGCGAATGTGGCCGTCAAGATACAGACGTTCTGCACCACGCTGATACTCATAGCGGGCGTCTTTGTAATAGTGTTCGGCCTGCTGAAGGCAAATCCGGCGAACTTCCTGCCCGTGCATGCCGACATCCTTGGCAAGGGGCAGGCTGGCTTTGGAGGCGGCCTGCTGGCTGTGCTGGCGATGGCGCCGTTCTTCCTCGCAGGTTTTGACACCATACCCCAGGGGGCGGAGGAAGGCTCAAGCGGCCTCAATTTCAAGAACCTTGGCAAGGTCCTGCTCGGCTCGGTGCTGTCCGCCGGCCTGTTCTACTGCATAATCATCGCCTCTGTGGGAGGCGCCATGCCGTGGACCGAGTTCGCGGGCCTTGAAAGGCCGGCCGTCTCGCTCATGTTCCAGCAGCTCTATCCGGGGGCCTTTGGCACCTTCATGTACTGGCTGACCATGACGGGCGCGCTTGCCGGGCTGTTCACCACATGGAACGGGTTCTTTATCGCAGGCGCCAGGCTCATACTGGGCATGTCCCGCGCAAGGCTGCTGCCGGCGTTCTTTTCGAGGATACACCCGAAGTACGGCACGCCTGTCGGCGGGAACGTGCTATGCGCGGTAGCCACATTTGCAGGCCCGTTCATAGGCATTGGCCTCATCGACCCGCTGACCATCATAGGCTCGTCCGCATTCATCATAGGCTGGCTGTTCACCGCGCTTTCATGCTGGAAGCTGCGCGTATCGGAGCCTGAAATGAACAGGCCCTTCAAGATGCCTGGCGGCACGTTCACCGCGATCCTGGCTGTCATAATATCAAGCGTGCTCTTCCTGATAACCGTCATCCCCTCGTCGCCTGGATATATGGGCAATGTGGGCATGGCCTACCTGGTAGGCTGGATCGTCCTAGGCACGCTGCTGTACATCGGATCGGGCGGCTACCGCAACTCGATATCTGCTGAACAGCGTGTCAAGTACCTGTTCATGTCGATGAAGGCCGAGAGCGCCGACAATTAGGCCAAAGGCGGCCGGCGCACTGGATGGCCGGCGCGTTGCCGGGACAGCCGCCGCGGGCGGCACAGCGCACTGGACGGCTGGCGCGTTGCCGGGACATCAGCTGCCGCGGCGGCTGGCGCGGGCGGCATGGCGCACTGGACGGAACATCGGCTGCCGCGGCGGCTGGCGCGGACGGCATGTCGCACTGGACGGAACATCGGCTGCCGCGGGCGGCATGTCGCACTGGACGGAACATAGCCGCTGCGGCGGCGAACGGCCTGGCCGGCAGATGCGGCCGGGCACAAGATATACTGATACTGCCTTAAAGCATAAAACAAATTATTTATTAATGTTAGCCAAATGAAGGAGGATTGTAAAATGTTGCTAAAAGATGTTAATCTCTCTGCACAGGAAATTATGGAAATGTCGAAGAAGTACATGATCGAGACCTACGAGCGGTTCCCGTTCATCGCCTGCAAGGCCAAGGGCATGTACCTGTACGACGAGAACAATACGCCGTATCTGGATTTCTACGGCGGCATAGCCGTAAACAGCGCCGGCAGCTGCAATGACAAGGTCGTGGCTGCGGTCCAGGATCAGGTTGCGGATGTCATGCACACCTTCAACTATCCCTACACGCTCCCGCAGGCCCTGCTCTCCAAGCTCATCTGCGAGACCGTCGGCATGGACAAGATCTTCTATCAGAATTCCGGCACGGAGTCGAACGAGGCCATGATCAAGATGGCCAGGAAATACGGCGTCGACAACTTCGGCCCCAACAGGTATCACATAGTGACAGCCAAATCCAGCTTCCACGGGCGGAGCTACGGCGCGCTGTCGGCGACCGGCCAGCCCGACAATGCCTGCCAGCAGGGGTTCAAGCCCATGCTGCCCGGCTTCACCTATGCCGACTTCAACGACCTTGATTCCTTCAAGGCCGCCGTCACTGACGACACCATCGCCATCATGCTTGAGCCGATCCAGGGCGAAGGCGGCGTCATCCCCGGAACGAAGGAATTCTTCCAGGGCATCGAAAAGCTCTGCCGCGAGAAGAATATGCTCCTGCTCATCGACGAGATCCAGACCGGCTGGTACCGCACCGGCCCCGCCATGGCCTTCATGAACTTCGGCATCAAGCCTGACATCTTCTCCATGGCCAAGGCTATGGGCGGCGGCATGCCCATCGGCGCCATCTGCACCACTTCGAAGGTCGCCGCCACCTTCAACCCAGGCTCGCACGGCACCACATATGGCGGCAACCCTGTATGCTGCGCTGCGGCCCACGCCCAGATCAGCTACATGATCGAGAACAAGCTCGGCGAGAACGCCCTTGAGGTCGGCAACTACTTCATGGATAAGCTGCGCAAGCTGCCCCATGTCACGGAAGTCCGCGGCGCCGGCCTGCTCGTGGGCGTCGTCCTCGATGTCCCCAAGGCGCTCGATGTCAAGCACAACTGCATAGACAGGAAGCTGCTCGTCACCTCGATCGGCGCGAACGTCGTGCGCATGGTCCCGCCGCTCATCGCGACGAAGGAAGACTGCGACAAGGCCGCCGAGATCATCCGTCAGTCGATCGAAGCTCTGTAGGCGCAGGCACAGCGCCCTACATCATAAAGCCCAACACGCGCAAAACCCCCGGCGGTCCACTCCGTCCGGGGGTTCTTTTTAGCATCATAGCATCTTTGCGGCTGATTGGCCGTCCACGCAGACGTACCAAACAGCGGCTGCGGCATCAGCCCACTATCGTCCTAGCAGGTCGTCGCGGGTCCCTGTGCCGATAAGATACAGGATCATGTCAGCTTCCCGCTTCTCGTACACAAGCAGCCAATCGCCGGAAACGCCGATGTGGCACTCGCGGAAGCGCCTCAGCTTCCCCTTTAGCTGATGGTCTTTCCAGTTTGAAGGCAAGGGGATATCTTGCGCTAGCTGCTCAATAGCCCATTTCAGCAGCGCCATGTCAAGGCCGCGATTTTTGGCCAGCTTACGGCCTCTCCTGAATTGGCCGCTTTCAACGAGCCTGTATTTTTCAGCCATCGGCCTCCGCGTCCTCTCTGTCCCACTCAGCAAACATCTCCGCAGCATTCTGGTAGGGCTTGGCAGTGCCCTCCGCAACAGCCATATGGGCCGCTTCTGACGCGGCAAGAAGCTTCGCTTCCATTTCCGCTGTATATCCGTTTTCAGTCAGCTGTATATCGGACAGTTCAAAAGGGAGCCTGCGTTTGAGGCAGATTTGATTGAGTGTCAGATTGAAGACATCGCTGAAAGACAAACCAATGGCAGCAAGTATCGGCTCCGCTTTTGCTTTGATTTCGGGGTTGACCCGTATATGCATGCCGCTTGAACGTGTATTGGCCATAACAATCACCTCCTCAACAATTATACACAAAATAGCCGCAAATGTCAAAAACGGGGGGGCTCCTAGCCGTCCTGCCGGCTGGCTATTAGCGTGGCGGCGAGGCTGTCCACTGCCTCGTCGGCGCTGCCTGGCGCCGCCCCGATCCAGAACAGCTCGCTGCCCAGCACGAACTGGGCGGCGCGCATCTGCCCGTCATCGCAGGTGTATACGGGCACGCCGCCTATGTCCGATATGACGGCCACCACGCCGTCCGGTATTTTGATCTCATAGTTTACGGGCCCATCGCCCCCGCCGGCCTTGGCATCCGCCGCCGCGCCGCCTTGTCCGGCGCCCCCGCCGGCCCTGGCATCCGCCGCCGCCCCGCCCGATCCGGCGCCCCTGGCCAATGCGGCCGCCTTGCCGCCTTTCCCGCCGCCCGCATCTTCCGCGGTCAGCTTCATGCAGGACATGTATATGCTCGCAGGCCGGCTGTCCTTATAGACATAGTCCACGGAATACATGCCGTCGCCGTTTTTCTCTATCGTTATCGACTCCATGCCGAAGCCCTCAGGCAGCGCGCCGGGCACCGTAAGGGACGGCAGGAAGTTCTTCGCCACGTTGATCTGATCCATGGAACTGATCGTCAGCTTCGCGCTGTCCCCCGCGATCATATAGCCTGCGGTGTCGGGGTTTTTCCCGCTCTGCGCCAAAAACCCCTTGGCCTCGCGCCATATATTCCCCGTCCCAAGCTTCAGCTCGCCGATCTTGCCGATATCAAAGAGGACGGCGGCGACAGCAAAAATCAAGACGACGGCTATGATAGCCGCCGCCCCGCCCGCGCGGGACTTCTTCCGCCCGCCGCCGTATTCGCCTTCTACAAAACCCTCTTCGTACTGTATTGTTTCGAGCCCGTCCCAGACTATGTCGATCTGCTCGCCCATGAGGAAATCAGGATGCGCCTCACGGATTTTCCCCAAGATCTCGACCATCTTGATATCCGTGGCAGTCCAGTCAGGATTTGCCGTCTTGTTAGCGCCGTTGTTCTCATTGCCCACGCTCACTCAACTCCATCTCGCCTTTTATGATGAGTATCCTTCTCAGTTTCATTTTTATGTTGAAAAAGTAGACCTTGGAAGTGTTGTAATCTATCTTTAGCCTGCTGGCGATATCCTTGATCTTTATCCCTTCGAAATAATAGAGCCGTATCATCTCCATTTCCCGCCGGTCCAGGCTCTCGACGGCCCTTTTCAGCAAGTCGTAGGCCGCGCTTTTTATTATTTTGTCTAGAATCGCCCCCAGCCTTTCATCTTCGACATATATCCCTAAAGGACTGTCCTGCATGGCATCCCTCTCTTCGCGGCCGCGCCCCCGCGGCGCCCCGCCGAGCCCTCGCAGCGCCCTGCCGCGCCGCGCCAATATACATCCCCTGCACTGCCCACGCGCCATACCGGCCGCGTTCCGCCCCTAATGCCGGACGCATTCTGCCTCTGATACTGTGTAGTATACCACGCAGCCCGCCATGGGGCAATATTTTTTTTTGCACGCGGCGCGGGCCGGCTTCGGACGTTGATAAAACAATGAATGAACTGTGTCAATCCCTTGACATTTTGTTGCGGAAAAATTATAATTAATCTTAAGGGCGCAGTATGTGCCTTTTGCTGTTCACCAATTAAAATCATGGCATCTTTGCGGCGGGTCCCGCCACAAGATCCTGGCCATGTCCTGATCGGCGGGCAGCGGCAGTCAGCTACACAATAAACCATCCCTCGGATTTTTGCCGCGCTCTCTTCGCGCGGGGGGTATTATGCCGTTCTCCTGCCAAAACATGGCCAAGGCCTGCACGATGGTTCTGGCCGGAGGACAGTATCGGGCAGTATTGGGTATTGCTTACGGAGGTTAGGGGTAAATGAACAAAGGGGCATCCGGACCCAACAGGCGGCTTAGCCTGTCGGGGAAGGACGTTTACATCTACAGGGAAGTATCTTCTACCAACCTTGTCGCCCGCTCGATGGCTGCATGCGGCGCAGACGAGGGCACTGTCGTCATCGCCGGCTTCCAGACCGCCGGCACGGGACGCATGCAGCGCCCTTGGATATGCCCGGCCGGCAGCGGGATCACCATGTCTATGATACTAAAACCTGATATGGACTTCGCTTCGACGCCCTTGCTGTCACTGCTGTGCGGCGTTGCCATCGCCGAGACCGCGGCGGCATTCACGCAACAGCCTGTGGGGCTAAAGTGGCCTAATGATGTCCTGATTAACGGCAAGAAGGCCTGCGGCATACTCGTCCAGGGTGGCGCGCGCAAGAACGTATGCAGCTACGCCGTTGTCGGCATCGGCCTTAACGTAAACCAGGACGAGGGCCAGTTCCCGGACGAATTAATGGGCTACTGTACTTCGCTTAAACTGGAGTCCGGTAGGCGAGTTTCGCGCATCCGTGTGCTGGAGCGCTTTTTCGGGCTATGGGACATGCATTATGCCCGGTTTTCGGAATCGGGGCATAGCTACGTCCGCGATATATGGATCCATAACAATGTGACCCTGGGCCGCCCCGTCGTGTTGCGCGACGGGCTTTCCGGCACACCCTGCCATGAAGGCGTCGCCATTGACATCAGCGAGCGCGGCGGCCTCATGGTCCGCCTGCCGGACGGCAATATAAAAGAATTTCTGTCGGAAGATCTGAGTTTGGGAAGCGCGCGCCATGCCGCCCCGCACACAGGATCGAAAGGAACACTTTGATGGATGTCCCCAAAAACCTGAATCTCGTAGAGAATATGACTGTACGTGAAATGATGAGCACCAACTTCAAGCCCCTGCGGCCGGGCGACACGCTCCGCACGGTGCTTGAGTGTTACCAGGACAACAAGGCCAAGCTCCTGCCAGTGCTCGACGGGCATGGGAAGCTGATAGGGGTATTCCCCAAGAAACGGCTTTTCAAGGCGCTGCTGGACGGCGCCGCCATAGACGCCCCCTGCGAGAATTTCATGATAGACGACCCCGTCTGCATCAGCGCAGACCTGTCTTACGACGAGTTTTCGCTGGTCTCTAGGGTCAGGCGGAGCCGCGTCGACAATGTCCTTGTCCTCGACGGCGAGGATGTAGTCGGCACCATCGGCACGGCCGAATACCTGACGGCCAGCCAGAACCTGGTCATGTCCTCGTCGGCGCTGCTGGAATCACTCTTCCGCGTGAACCAAGAGGGCATCGTGATCGTCGATTCCGACAGCCGCATAATCCGGGCGAACCCGGCCGCGGAGAGCATGTTCAAGCTCGACGCCGCCGACATCATAGGCAAGCAGATGGAATACGTCTTCCCCGAAGCCGATTTCCAGGGCGATTTCCAAGGGGTCTACAAACGCACGGTGCGCTCCCTGCCTGTCATGATCAACTGTACGCCCATTGTCGAGGACGAGGTGCGGATAGGCCTCAGCTACGCCTTCCTGGATCTGTCGGAAATCGAGAAGATCGCCCACGATCTTGAGACTGTGCGGACGCTCCAGACCACGATCAACGGCGTGCTCAACTCGTCTTCCGACGGCGTTTTCGTCTCGGACACGAGCGGCGCGATCAAATATGTGAACAACAAGGCCTGCGATCTTTTCGCCAAGACCTTTGACCAGATCGAAGGGCAGCCGATCCAGCGCCTGTTCAAGACCGACACGCCGTTCAGGGTGGCGCGTTCGGGCTACGTCGAGGTGGACAGCTTCGGCATCAACGGCAAGAAATGCCTGGTATCGCACACCCCGCTCAAAAGCCCAGAAAGGAACGAGATCACCGGCATCGTAAGCACCGTGTACCTGGACGACAACCCCATTGCCGAGGAGCTTTTCCGCAAATGGTCCTTCCTCAACCAGGAGATGGAGTATTACCGCGACAAGCTTGAAAAGCGCGACGGCGGCAAGAGCAACTTCGACAAGATCATCGCCCACGACATCGGCTTCAGCAAGATCAAAAAGGATGCCCACCGCATAGCGCGCAGCAGCTCCACTGTGCTGCTCACGGGCGAAAGCGGCGTCGGCAAGGGCATGTTCGCCCGCGGCATACACGACGCCAGCCCGCGTTCCGAGCATCCGTTCATAATAGTCAACTGCGTGTCCATACCGGAAACGCTGTTCGAATCCGAGCTGTTCGGCTATGCCCCCGGCTCGTTCACAGGCGCGCTGAAGAGCGGCAAGCCCGGCTTCTTCGAGAGGGCGCAGCATGGCACCGTATTCCTCGACGAGATCGGCGACATACCGCTGTCCACGCAGGTCAAGCTCCTTCAAGTGCTCCAGGAAAAAGAATTCATACGTGTCGGCGGCAACAGCAAGCAGCAGGTCGACGTGCGCATAATCGCCGCCACCAACCGCAACCTCCGGGAGGCAGTGGCGAACAAGACATTCAGGGAAGATCTCTACTACAGGCTCAATGTCATCGAATTCCATATCCCACCGCTGCGCGAACGCCGCGACGACATATTGCCGCTGGCGGAGTTTTTCATACAGAAGTCAAACCGCATACTCGGCACGAAGATAACAGGCCTCGACAGGCGCGCCAAATCCGCCCTGCTTGAGCACCCGTGGCCGGGCAACATAAGGGAGCTGGAGAACGCGATCGAGCGGGCGGCGAACTATGTCTGGGAAGGCATGATCGGCGCGGAAGACCTGCCGTCGCAGATCCGGCAGCCGAGCGCCCTCTACCCACAGGGCCAGACATCCTACCACAGCGCCCACATGAATTTCGAACGTGAGATGCTGCTGGACGCGCTGCGCAGGACGAAGGGCAACAAGAGCGCCGCAGCCAAACTGCTTAACCTCAGCCGCTCCGCATTCTACGAGAGGCTTTCAAAATACGGCGTGACCCGCGCCGAGTGAACGCGCCGGCGCCGGGTGGCCGCACTGCGAACCCAACGCAGGGCCGGCTTGCCGGCGCAGCCCGCACTGGGCATGCACGCCGGCACCGCGCGAGCGTGACCCACACCGAGTGGGCGCCTCGGCGCCGCGCGAGCGTGACCCGCGCCGGACTTTCGTCTTGAAAACCGTACAGTTTCCCCAAAATGTACGCAAAACCGCACACTCCATGCGGGCCGGCGGTGCCGTGCCGTCACTGACATTATATCCCCGGCTAGTAATTGCGTGAAAATGAAGCCTACAAATCTGACACAGGGCTTTGCCCGCCGCACGAGGCTGAAGGGCCCGCCGATACTGGCAGTATCAGCGGTTCTGCCGACACAGCATGGCGAAAAGACAAGTCGGATGCACAGCTCATTTCCGCGCAGCGACCAAATCCGAAGCAGGCGCCGCCTTGTCCGGCGGCTTTGTATACGCTGTTGTTCCGCCGCCGCACAGGATGGCATAGTTCTTGCTCCTATAATAATAGCGAGTTGCCGGTTTTATGGCGAGCAGGCTTGCCGACGGCTCATTACACCGCTCCTCTTTACCGCAACGCGGGCAGCCGGCCTCGCTGCCCGCACATTGCGGCATGACAGTCTTTCGCTTTAAAAAGCAAGGCTCCGGCCCTATTGGCAAAATGGGGCGACGCCTGCGCGAGCGGTGTGTGCGTTCAGGCGAACAGACGGCATAGTCCGTATATACTGTTTCTGCCCCGGCCCTGCCGCAGCTTTTGGGCAGCCGGCATGAAACAGTGCTAGCCGTTCCGCTATAGGGTTGCCCCTGCGGGCTTGCCCTTATTGCGGATCGGCCCCTATCAGTTATTGCTTTGGTTGTTTGATGTCAAGGAGGTAATTAAAATGGCAGAAATCATCAGCACCATCGCTGGGAAAATCAAGGAAATCAATATCAGCGTAGGCCAGCCCGTCACCGAAGACGACGAAGCTTTCATCATTGAGGCAATGAAAATGGAGAATGTAGTCTACGGCGAAGACGGCACCGTGAAGGAGATCCTTGTCAATGTCGGCGATCTCGTTCAGGAAGATGACAAATTAGCAATTGTTGAGTAAAAAAAAGAGAAAGAGGAGGTGGAGTAATGAATTTCGAGCTGACCGAAGACCACAAAATGATGCGTAAGATGGTCCGCGATTTTGCAGAGGCGGAGGCCGCGCCTGGCGCAGAGGAACGTGACGAAAAGGAAGAGTTTCCGGTAGATCTCTGGAAGAAGTGCGGCGAGCTTGGCCTCGCCGGCATGACATTCCCGGAGGAATACGACGGTGTCGGAGCGGACTATATTTCCTACGCTATCACTGTAGAGGAACTGTCGCGCGTGGATCCATCGCTGGGCGTAACCGTTTCCGCGCATTCAAGCCTTTGCGCGAACCCGATCTATCTGTTCGGCACTGAAGAGCAGAAGCAGAAGTATCTTCGCCCGCTCGCCAGCGGCGAAAAGATGGGCGCTTTCGGGCTCACCGAGCCCATGGCCGGGTCGGACGCTTCGGGCACGCGCACGACTGCCGTGAAGCAGGGCGACGAGTACATCCTGAACGGCACGAAACTGTTCATCACGAACGGCTATTATGCCGACACCTACGTCGTCACAGCCCAGATGGACAAGAGCAAGGGCAACAGGGGCATTGCCGCTTTCATCGTCGAGAAGGGCACGCCTGGCTTCAGCTTCGGCAAGAAAGAGAAGAAGATGGGCATCCGTTCCTCGGCGACATATGAGCTTATCTTCGAAGATGTGCACATCCCCGCCGCGAACCTGCTGGGCGAGGAAGGCAAGGGCTTCAAAGTGGCCATGACGACGCTCGACTACGGCAGGATCGGCATCGCGTCCCAGGCCCTCGGCATCGCCCAGGGCGCCTACGAGCTGGCCCTCAAGTACTCGAAGGAGAGATCCCAGTTCGGCAAGACGCTTTCCGAGTTCCAGGTCACACAGTTCAAGCTCGCCGACATGGCGATCCAGATCGAGGCGGCCAGGCTCCTGGTCTACCAGGCAGCCGCTATAGCCACCGCGCATAATGTTCCTGTCTCGAAGTATTCCGCTATGGCCAA
>JAIRSA010000064.1 GCA_031255695.1 Eubacteriales Family XIII. Incertae Sedis bacterium
GTAAACGGCAATACTGTATACGACGGGCCGAGGACGGTCACCAACGCGTATGTGAGCGCAGTGAAGGAAAAAGGCTCGCCTGCGGAGAGCGGCCGCTACATAGTGCTGGAGCTGAAATACGGCTACAACGCAACGCTGGCGGAGGTTGACGGCAGCGCGGCCATAGTCTACCAGAGCAGGAACTACTGGCTGAACCTCGACTATTCCGTCGTGCAGGAAAAGCAGATAGAGGGCTTCGGCGGCGCGATAGGGGCAGAGCCCGCGTACAGCCGGACAGTTAGGCCGATCTACGACGACTTCAAGCTGGTCAGCAACCCTGTGGCCGGCTACACAGGCCAGAAATACAGGATCTACGAGCCCGAAGGGGCCAGCGGCAAACTGCCGCTCGTCATCTTCAACCATGGCTCAGGCGAGACATACACGCCCAATGGCGGCGGCAACGAAGGCTCGCAGCTCTTCGCCAACATGGGCGGCATCGGCTGGGTGAAGAACTCGCCCGAACCCGCATACGTGCTGGTCCCGCAGAGAAGCTTCAACGGGTATTCCAGGCCCGGCGTCATCGCCTTCGTGAACGACCTGATCGCGCAGGGCAAGGTTGACGGCAGCAGGGTGTATGTGTCCGGGGCCTCGGCCGGCGGGCAGGAGACCCACAACTATCTGCGTGAATATCCTGAAGTGTTCGCGGGCGCCATCCCCATCTGCCCATCGGGCGGCGGGAACCTGACCTCGGCGCAGCTTGAGGTGTTCAAGGATGTCCCGACCTGGTACATACACGCCCAGGACGACAGGACAGTGCAGCCGACGCATTCGCTGACGCCGTACACCAGGCTGCTTGAGCTGGGCGCGGCCGACGTGCGGCGCACCGCGTTCCCGCATGTGATAGGGACAGAAGTCCCGAATCCAGACTATGTGGATGCCGGCGGCGCCGAGTACCAGCATTACCCAGACGGGCACTGGTCATGGGTGATGGTGCTCAACAACGAGTATGTAGCTGACGGCGGCACCGAAGGGTCCGAAGAAGGCGCCTCGATAATGGGCTGGCTCTTCTCGCAGAAGAAGGCCCCCACATTCGACTTAGTGGTGGATGTCCTTGAGTGGGGCAGCGCGGTCACGGCGGTAATAGTCGATATGAAGTCGAATGTAGACGCCAGCGCGGTCAATGACACAAGCTTCTCGGTGTCGGCATTGACAAAGAACCCCGTCAATGGCAACACTGTATACGACGGGGTTAGGCCGGTCGTCAATGCATACGTGAGCGCTGTGAACGAAAAGGGCTCGCCTGCAGCGAGCGGCCGCTACGTAGTGCTGGAACTGAAATACGGCTACAACGGCAGGCTTGAAGAGGTTGACGGCAGCGCGGCCATAGTCTACCAGAGCAGGAACTACTGGCTTGACCTCGACTACAGCGTCATCCAGATAAATGCCATTGCCGGGGCTGCCAGCGATGTTGGGGCAGAACCTGCATACGGGCAGACGCAGAGGCCGATCTTCGATGACTTCAAACTGGTCAGCAACCCTGTAGCCGGATATACGGAGCAGCAATACAGGCTCTATGAGCCTGAAGCGGCCGGCGGCAAACTGCCGCTCGTCATCTTCAACCATGGCGCCGGCGAGACGTACACGGCCAATGGCGGCGGCAACGAGGGCTCGCAGCTCTTCGCCAATATGGGCGGCGTCGGCTGGGTGAAGAACGCGCCTGAGCCCACATACGTGCTGGTGCCGCAGCGGAGCTTCAGCGGCTACTCAAGGGCTGGCGTCATCGCTTTCGTGAAGGATCTGATCGCGCAGGGCAAGGTCGACGTGAGCAGGATATACGTGTCAGGGGCTTCGGCCGGCGGGTCGGAGACACATAGCTTCCTGACCGAGTATCCCAACGTGTTCGCTGCCGCCATCCCCATCTGCCCGGCTGGAGGCGCAAACGTGACTGTAGATGCGCTGAATACAATCAAACATGTCCCCATTTGGTATATACATGCCGAGGACGACAGGTCGGTCCAGCCTGTGAATTCGCTCACGCCTTATAACAGGCTGCTTGAGCTGGGGGCGGCCGACGCGCGGCGCACCGCATTCCCGCATGTGATAGGGACAGAGGTCCCGAACCAGGACTATGTGGATGCCGACGGCGCCCAGTACCAGCATTACCCAGACGGGCACTGGTCATGGGTGATGGTGCTCAACAACGAGTATGTAGCCGACGGCGGCACCGCAGGGTCCGAAGAAGGCGCCTCGATAATGGGCTGGCTCTTCTCGCAGAAAAAGCTCGCGTCGTATGCGAAGGCCAATCCCGCAAGCAGGGTGACCGTGCGCGGCAAGGCGCCGATCAAGCTGGGCTACGAGATAGACACCAACGACTATGTGTTCGAATCGAGCAACCCAGGCGTTGCCAGGGTCGATGCATATGGCAATGTCACTCCGGTGAGAGCGGGGACCGCAGCGATAACGCTTAGGGCCACCGATGGAAGCGGGCTGATTTCCTCAATTGTGATAACCGTGACGCCGTAACAAGGCTCACAGGCCACGCGTCCCGGCCCCACGCCGGGACGCGTGGCATATTCGGGGGTAGTGACAGCGGGGGCAGTGCGGCGGCGTGGAGCGCAGCAAGGTGACAGGGGGCGGGAAGGAATGAGAACTAAAATAATAATCGGCGCTTTGGCTTTGGCGGTGGTGGCCGTGGCGATACTCGCAGGCATTGGCAGTATGGGCGCCCCGGCGGGCGAAGGCGCGTGGGAATTTTTCAGTGACCGTTACTATACGGCTATTACTGCTGCCGCAGGCGATCCTGTCTTGGCCGCCCATTGGCAAGACTCAGGCTTCGAAAGCGTCCAGAATGCAACAGGCGAAGGGGCAGGTATGGAAGAGGGGGTTTTCCCCGATGTCCGGACACTGCGGATCCAAGAGCCTGTAAGCGAGGGCTTTAATATTTCGGTCGAATCGCATGCGGGTATGGTGGATTGCGAAATGTTGGCTGTGGATGCCAGCGGAAAAGTTGTCGTCGTGCCAAAGAATATCAACGAAATGCCGATCGCATATGCCAATTCGCCCGACGGTCAGGCGTATGTCGCCACTGAGAAGGGGATATGGCGGGTTTATCCGGGCGGCAGCATTGAGAGAATAAGCCCCGAACATTTCGGGGGCGAGCATATTGACACCGTAATCTCGCGTTTTGTCGATATGCACGGCGAGAATTACCTTTCTTGGAATATGAACATCGTTCCGAGCCCTGACGGCATATACCTGGCATATGCTTCAAATAAAAATGATGTCGGAAACGCCGGTTCGGCTTTGTTCGCCTTGAATACGCAAACCGGCGAGGAAATGCTGCTGGCACATGCCGCCGGTACGGGCTTCCTGCCCGAAGGATGGATTGACGATGAAACCATTATATGCTTAAAGGTGCGGGACGGCGTATCTGCCGTTGCCGTAAATATGCGCGGGGAAGCGGCGGAATTGCCGCTGCGGGGCGGGCAGCCGTATGTCTATGCGGCGCAATACGGCTTGATCGCGTACGTGGCCGACATTTCGGACCCGAAGGAAATGGCAATAGCGAGATTCGGCGGCAAATCCGGGCTTGAGGAGCTTGCCCGCGTCAATATGGACGGGCAGATACGGCCGGGCTCGTCTTTCAGTCCTGACGGCGCGAAGCTCGCATGCAAATACTTGCCTGACGCGTATTCGGATACAGCCCTCATGATGCTCGTCGATTTGCGGGCCAAGAAGAGCGAAATCATTGACTTGCCGCCCGAAGCGGGCCCAAACGCGTCTGTCCGTGAGTTTTCCTGGATTGACGCGGTCACCTTGCTGGTGAATATCTATAGCGAATCGGAGGGAGTGGAAGCCGTCACAACTTGGATTTACAAAGTGTGAGGGGAGTATATAGGCGTATTGGAATCCTTTCGCCTACGGAGGCGATCGAAAACGAAGAATGAACCTCTGGGATTCTGGGTGGCAGCGGACGGCAAAAGGGCGTTTCGGCAATCCGAAACGCCCTTTTGCTGCTTGTTCCTGTTACGCTTGCTGTTGATGCGCGTTGCTTGCTATTGCTGCTTGTTACTTGCCGCTTGATGCTGCTGGTTGCTGGCTATTTCGCTTACGGCGCTTCTGGCGCTTCTGGCGCTTCCAGGAAACGCGCCAGCATGGCCGCGAACTCGGCCCGTGTCGCCTGGCCCTTCGGGTCCATGAGGTTGCCGGGCTTGCCGTCGATGATGCCGGCCATGAAGAGGCGTTCGACCGCCTCCGCCGCGTAGCCTGATATGGCTGCGTCGTCGCTGAAGCGCGTATAGCTTCTCGCCGTGGGGAGCGATGCCCCGGCGTATTTGGCATAATTGTCGAGGATTGCCGCGAGCTGCTCGCGGGTTATGTTGTCCTCCGGCCCGTACAGCCCGCCGCCGTAGCCCGACACGATGCCGTTCGCTGCCGCCCAGATCGCGGCACCGGCATAATACCTGCCCCCCGGCACGTCGCTGAACGGGTTGGGGAGCCCGCTGGCATCAGGGCTGCCCGCCATGCGGTGCAGCACGGTGACGATCATGCCGCGCGTCAGGGGGGTATTGGGCGAGAACAGCATGGGATTTGTGCTTGTGCCGTTCATCAGCCCGCGCGCATAGGCAAACATCACCGGGCTGAAGAACCAGTCGCTTTCCCTCACGTCCGCAAACGTGGTTTCAGGGCTGGCGGGGGATCCGGTGGCAGGGGCGAGCGGGACATCGCCGCCGATGATGGTTGCGGTGGTGTTAGTCCCCCTGCCGCTGCCGATGACGCTACGGCCGCTGTTGCCGCCGTTATCGCCGTCGCCCGGTTCGTCTCCGGGCTCATCGCCCGGCTCGTCTCCGGGTTCGTCTCCGGGCTCATCGCCCGGCTCGTCTCCGGGTTCATCTCCAGGCTCATCGCCCGGCTCGTCTCCGGGTTCATCACCCGGCTCGTCTCCGGGTTCATCACCCGGCTCGTCTCCGGGTTCATCTCCAGGTTCGTCGCCCGGCTCGCCGCTGTCGCCATTTTGTATGTTCAGCGTGTACGTCCTCATCGTGACGCCATCGGCCGCAGTGACCTGGACGGCAACCGCCGTCTCGCCCGTAGCCGCGACATCGATCACTGCGAAGCCATCCGACACAGGCGCCCCGTTCACCGTTATCGCGGCCCGCGGATCCTGCGCGGCAGCGCTTACCATCAGCGCCCCGCTGTACCCGCCGCTGTAGGCCACGCTGTCCGTGCCGGCGTAATCATTGATATCGACCGGTATCCCCTCGAAGCCGAGGGCGCTCAGCCCCGCGTTGCCGTCGTCGGAAAGTATGGTGTCGGAATAGAGCAGGCGGGTGCTGGCGCCGGTATCCGCGAACTGGAACACAAACTCTTTTTCCTCCTCCCCGCCCAGGCGCAGAAGCCCGGTGCTTTCCCGGTAGCTCTGCTGGGTCTCCAGGACATTGCCGTCCTGGTCGAGCAGTGCCACGATCAGGTTGCCGCCCAACTTCTCCTTCAGCGAATTGTTTTGGATGCGGACATTGACCTTCGAGCCGCTTCCGCTGTTGTCCAGCGTGCCGGCCAGCGTGGCCTGCTCGCCGCCGCTGTGTTTCAGGAGGCTGTCGAAGCCGATATATCCGGTATTGTTGCCGGTGTAATACTCCGCCGCCCGCTTTCCATCCGTGTCCTCAAGCCAGCTGTTAAGGTAGATCCATATGCCCGCGTCCGGTATCTCGTGCTGTACGCCCTCGGTCTTGGCATAGCTGCCTATGTTGAAGACGGTGCGGCAGGTGTAGGCGCCCTCGTCGATCAGCGCCAGGGCCGCGTCGTCCGAAATGCTCAGCGCGGCGGCAGTCCCTGCGGCTTCCTGCCCCTCTACTCCGGGCATCAGGACAGAATAGCCCATGTCCTCATAAAAGCCAAGGCGCACGGTCTGGCCGCTGCCTGCCAAGGGGACCTCACTGCGGTTGTAGAGCGTCACCTCGACCTCACGCTTCCCGTCGCGCTGCGATATCGGCGCAACCTTTGAAATGCCGATGTCAGATATTTCCAAATATACGGTGCCCGCATGGGACAGGCTGCCGCCGCCGCTGAACTCGGCGGTGATGGCATAGGGCACGTTTTTCACCGAGCCGCCGATCTGATGGTCCACGGCGAATGTATGGCTCCCGTTGGGGAGCAGCGCGCCGGGCACGACAGTTTCCTGTGCGCCGCCATCAAGCGCGATCCTGATTTCGGCAATCGGCTCCACGCCCAGATTTTCAACCGTGAACTGGATAGGCACCAGCGTATTGGGCGCCACAGCGGTATAGTCGACCGCTACATTAGGCACGGCGATGGCATTGCCCAGACGCTGCGTGGCCGTGAACAGCTTGGACTCGGATTTGGGGACAAACACATTGTAGGCCGCTTCATCGCCTGTCAAGGGCGATGCAAGCTCCACGCCGGTGCGGGCGTCAATCACGCGGTAATCGTCCTTGTACTCGCTGCCGAGGATCACCGCCTTGACAGTGCCGGACGCGTCGATATAGGCGTCGAAGTGATCGACCGTCGTGTTCTGGGGCTCGCCGGCGCCCCTGTCATTCATTTCAGCCACGGCGACGGGCGCACTCAGCACATATCCGCCGCCATGCTCCACAAACCTTACAGCCCGCAATATGTCGTAATCCACCGCGCGGTCCCTGTCGGCGTCATAGTAGCTTTGGGCAGGCTCCGGCCACAGGATGGTCAGGTTTTCGATGCCGCCCACGCCGCTGTCCATCTTGGCGAAGCGGAAATCGCCGGAGATGTTTGTCCGCCCGGTGGATGTGATCTGCCCCAGCGAGTCGATGAAGCTGGCGCTGTATACGCCATTTTCGTCAAAGGAGGCCAGTTTGATGTCGCTCTCGTCCGCAAAGCTGTGCCAGCCCATGACAAAACGGAGGCTGCCGTTTCCGAAATCGGCGACGGCGAGCTGCGGGTTTTCGTCGAGGGTGCGGTTGGCGGTGATCTGGATGTTCTCCCTGACCGCGCCGCTTGCCTTGTCCAGGACAGCGTAGAACACCTCCAGCCCCGATTCCCCTTCCTCAAGGGAGGCGTACTGCGCGCCCTTGTCGAGCGTGTACGCAAGCGCGGGGGTCCCGTCAGGCAGCATCGCGGCGTCGAGGGCGTAGACCGTGCCGTAGGAGCCATTGTAGAATGTCTGCGCCTCGCCCCAGCCGCTGTTTTCGTCATAGAGGCGGTAGAGGATGGTGTCATAATCCATCTTCAGCGGCTGATCCGGGTCGGCCGCGTAGGAATTGCGCCAGGCAACGATGGCCTTGCCCGCGCCGTTCGTGGCGACCGCCGGTGCCAGGTCGGGCGTGGGGTTGTCTGTGATCGGCGTGACATCCCAGCCGCTGCCGTCATAGATGGCCGCCATGATTTCGCTGCCGCCCATCAAGAGCGCCTGCTCGTCCGTGGTCAGTGCCTCGCCGGCTGTCTTGTCCAGATTGGCGGACTGGCGCATCCATGCCGCCGCCGCGCCGCCCACGCCGCCGTCAATGTCCAATCCCGACACATTGTAGCTGGCAAGCCCGCCGTTTCCTATCGGGTTGCCTTCGAGATAGCCTAAGCCCGACTTCCTGCTCCACATCACCTCGGTGTCCTCAAGCCTGCCGCTGCCGCCGTCGCTGAGGTAGAGCAGCAGCTCGCCGTCGTCCGTTACATAGGGGTCGGCATATGGGTATGCGTTGGTCTGCAGGGCGGCTAGGCCGCTGGCGGCGTCTAGGGAGCGCAGCCGCAGATTGGGCGCATTCCAGTGCCGGGCATACTCATCCAGATAGTCGCGGCGTTCCAGCGACGGCTCGCCCGCCACAAGCTGCATGCCGGATGCCTGCGCCGTCTGGCCGGCCATCAGGGAGAGGGGGGACATGGGGTCCTGCTTGGGGCGGCTGGAGGTGTTCGCCCAATATTGGCCGATGCCCGCCCAGTCATTGAAGTTGAACACCCGCCCCACGCCAATGGACGCGAGCACGCCGCCAACCTCTACCCAGGCCCACTTCAGATTGAACTCCAGCCCCACGGTCCCCTTCACATCGAGATACTGGCCGTTGATCTGCCGCTGCGCGGCGTCTGCTAGATAGGTGAGGGAGAGGAATTTGGTGGCAAAATCCACGTCGACCTGCCCAAAGACGCCGAACCTGCATGCGACTACGCCATTGAAGTCCCCGCCCAGGCCGCCGAATGCCCGCACGTATGCCGAAGCCCGCAGGGTGGTCATGAAATCATTGACGCGGTCAGCGGTGACAGACGGGTCCCAAGCGTAGCCGTCAGTTTCCCCGTAACGCACGGCGGCGTCGAAAGAAAAATCGAGGTACGCGCCCGATTTGAGATACGCGGTGATCGGGACGCCGAGTATATTGGTATTGAAGGTATAGGTGTAGTCAAAGCCGGCGCCCGCCGAGAAACCGCCGCCCAGCACATAGATCTCCCACTTGCCGTCGTCAAAATTGTATTGCACCTGTGCCTCATAATAGCCGTTCAGGTGGAAGTTTATGGCGGAACCCTTCCTGGCGCCCGCCTTTCCGTCGTAGTGCCCCGAATAGCCATGTATCTGCGCGTGATCGATCTTGTCCGTGATGTCGCTGCCCTCGCCCTTGGCAATCTTCATCGAATCGCCCATGCCGGGCAGGACGTTTGCCGTCACATCCAGCACCTTCGGCTCCAGATAGACGCCGGTGGCCTTCTCTGTGAATTTGGGGCCGCTCTCGCCCGCCCACAGGTATGCCGTAAAGACTGTCGGATCCTGTGTCGGCGTGATAATGGTTTTGAATACGCCGATGTCCGCGCTGGTCCCCGTCAATGTCTCCGCGCCCTTTCCAGCCATGCCGTCGATGGCCTGATCGACGTCGGGCTTGCCCAGGACGTTTCTGATGACGCCGGCAATCTTCAGGGTGGTAAGCAGTGCGCTCACGGCGTTGTTCTCCGCTGCCACGCTCGCGGCGAAGTTCATGTCCAGCACACGCCACGGCATGGGATCGGACTGGCGCAGCATCTCGCCGCCATGCCCGTCCGGGCCGTACAGGTTCATCGTCATGCCCCGTGCGCGGGTGTCGTTTTGCAGATCCCACCACAGCGTGGAGTCCCCGGTATCCTTGTCGTTTACGAGGGAAAGTGCGTTTTCCGCAACCGGCATCGTGGAGAACGGGTAGACAAAGGTACGGGAAGTCTGGACGGCCGCGCCCGGCACGACGCCGTAATTGTCGGTGAAGCTCACGCGCCAGTCCAGGCTGGTTTTGGGCTCGCCCCATAGCAGCATGCGGGTATAGATGTCTACATATGGGTAGTCGGAGCCGGGGCCTACGTAACCGCTGTAGCCTAGTACGGACGAAACCCGGTCGCTGCTCAGATGGTAGTCCGCCGTCTGTACGGCCGCGAAAGGTTTTTTGGCGGCGCCCGCTTCCACATTTGTCAAAGTCAGCGTGCGTTCGCCCAGCGCGACCGCCTCGTACTGGTTCACGGCGCCGCTTATGTAGACAAGCTCCGGCCGGTAGGCATCGTTCTGGAATTTCAATTCGAATATATATTCGAGCCTGTCGTCTGCCTTGAGGTCGCCGAGGTCGTCCGGCGACATGTGTATGGTTAGCCGCCCGTCGCTGCCGACGGCGGCATCCACGCCCGCCTCACCCGTCCTGGCATCCTGGGAATCGCGGCTGTTGGCCAAAAGATTGATGGCGCCGCAGTATTCCCCGTTTTTGTATACGCCACCGTGGACGGTGACCTCGCCCGTATATGGCGCGCCGGCCTCGTTTTTCAGGAATATGTCCGCGCGGGCGGCCTGCTTGAGGTGGAAGCTGTTCATGGGGTAGAGCATCAGCGCGGTGCTGTCGCGCTCGCCGGAGAGCAGGCTCTCCGGATACAGCGTGCCCATAAACACGTCCTCGCCATCGTTGGAAAACAGCAGGATGTCGCTGTCGATGCCCGCCGGCTCGTATACGGCGATGCCGCCCTCGTCATTGCTCACGAGGTCGATCCGCTCGCCGGCGCCGTTTGTATAGCTCAGCTCGGTCTTTTCCATTGGATAGAACTGGAACAGGTAGAACTTGTCCTTGAGCGTTTCGACGTTCAACTCCAGCTCGTAGGCCATCCCGGTCGCCGCGTGGGTGGCGCGCACATGGGTCTGGCCGTCCTTTAGCCCCGAAAGCATGAACTCAGTATTGGGCAGATAGACGTCATAGGAGAAGTTCTCGATGTTTTCGTACAGGTCACCCTGCCTGTAGTTGACCGAGGCGATCTCGCTGTCGCCCGATTCCCAGCTTATCGCGTCGTTGAACAGGCTCCAGGCATATTCACCGTAATTGGCGCTTACCACGTTTTTCAGGTGGACGTCTGAGCGCAGCCGAGCCAGCTGCTGCTGGGTCAGGCGGCTGAAATCCGTTGCCCCCGCCCAGGCGTGGTTGCTCATGAGCGTGCTGCTTGCGTCCGCCCCGTCCACCAGCACCTTCAGCGCCGTGTGGCTGTATACGTGCAGCACAAAGGAATCATAGCTCCAGTCGCCGTCGGCGGCGTTTTTCGCCCGCAGGGTGACGGTGTAGACGTCTTTGAGGGCGCCGCCCGCCACAGGGTCTATCTGTAGGCTGTAGCCGCCGCTGTATTGCTGGCCTTCGTCCTGGGCCATGGCGGCAAGGCCCTGCGTGAAGATTTCGCCAGCGCCTTTTTTGACGGCGAACAGCGCCTCTGCGCCATTGCCCGCGTCAATGTTGTCAAGGCCCCAGCCGATCTGCAGCGGGCCCGCATTGTCCAGGATATAATAGCTCGCCAGCGGATTGAGGCGCGCCTGGGCGGGCTGCGAGGCGATATGTATGTAGGCGGCCGCGGCTACGGCCCCCCCGCCATGGGGGTTTGCCGCGCTGACCCGCACGGTATAGCTGGGCTCATCGCCCGCCGACAGCCGCGACAGCGCCACGCTGGAGATGTCGAAGTTGGTTGTGGCTTCCCCTGCGGCCGCGACAGACAGTGTGCCCGTGTATGCGGCGGCCTGGCCGGCCAGCGCGGCTAGTGTGTGCCGCCCTTCAAAGAGCTCGATTTTGAACTCGGTCCCGGCTGGGGGATCCTTGGCGCGGTTGTAGTCTATGACGTTGGTGCTCCAGCGGATGTTCGCCCTCTCGCCCAGGCGGATGCTGGCCGTATTCGCGGCGGCGGGGATGACTATGGCGGGCGGGCCGCCGCTGCGCACCGTAAACATCTCCGTTGTTTTCTGTGCCCCGCCGAGATCCTGGCAGGTGAGCGTAAACTGCACCTCGCCGGACGAAACAGGGGTGATCCGC
This sequence comes from Eubacteriales Family XIII. Incertae Sedis bacterium, assembly GCA_031255695.1. Classification (GTDB taxonomy): domain Bacteria; phylum Bacillota; class Clostridia; order Peptostreptococcales; family Anaerovoracaceae; genus JAISED01. The sequence goes on from JAIRSA010000064.1 coordinate 11,241, forward strand.
CCTGTGCCAGGGTCGATGGCCGCAACGGTTTCGTCGCTGCTGCTCCAGGCGAACGGCGGCCACGAGCCCTCCGGCCTGGTGCAGGAATAGCCCAGGGCCGTCGGCGTCTCCGCCGTGGTGTAGACGGTATATGCCTCGCCCGAAGGCCACGGATCCGGCATGACAAACCCAAATTCGTGCTCCTCGACAGGAGGCGCGCCTTCGCGGTCGAAACTGGCCGTGTGCCCGATCAGCAGATCCCCGTCACAGTACAGTTCCACCACATGGCTGAAGTCCGCAGGGGCGGGCGCCGGCAGGCCAAACTCCCCTGTGAGTATCCATTCACCCGCCACTTCGGCGTAGCGCAGCGGCACGGCCACGCCGTCCACGACTGCGTTCAGGCGCTTGGACGTGTAATCGACCCGATCATCCCCATAGTCATTGAGGTATGCAGTCAAAAATTTTGCATCCTGCTCCAGCGCCACGGCGATCACGCCTTTTGTGTCGTCAATGGGGTCGTAGGCGGGCTTGTCAAGGGATACGCCAGTGATGGCGTCGCGGAGGCGCGCGGTTTCCAGGGTGACGCCGGGCAAAGCTCCAGGGCTCTCATATATGACGCCGCTGCTATCCATTGTGTGATAAGTGCCATCGCTGAGTCTGCTGTCGATCAAATTATCCTTCAAGTCGCGGATGGCGCCCCCCCGTATGTCCGATAGGTTAAGCCCCACGCCGTCCACTGGCTTTACAGTATACAGGAAGGTGTGATCCTTCGAGAAAATGCCGCCGTCCACTGACTCGTGATCGGCCCCGTTGATCATGGCCCGCAAGCCCCGGTTGCCGGTGTACGCCCTGACCGGTTCGGTGAAGGACACGGTTATGGGGATGACTGTCCCCGGCGTATAGTTCCCCGCCGGCGCCGTCACGCCCGTGACAGCAGGGGTCACTGTATCGATCAGATCTAATTTGAAGTCATATCTGTATTCTGGTGTCACCCATGGCCTATAACCACCAAACAAAACATCTCCAATTTGACGATAGGCAGCAAGTTGATTAAATCTCAAACCCCTTGGAAGCCATTGGTTAATATAAGACGGGCTGGTTGCCGGCAGAGAAAAATACATATCATAAGTGTTTTTCACATTAGATGAGATCCCATGGGGGAATTCGTCCCTTCTGCCTATAACGAAATCCCTCTCTTCGGCGGGTTCAACGCTTACTGGCCCTGGCGCTGACGGATCGTTAGAGCAATGCCAGTATGTCATGCTCGTGGGATCTACAACCATTGCGTTGCGGACATGCAGAAGTGGCATTGTTTGTCGGACCCACGTGTTGTATGGAGGGTCTCCGGAGGCCGGGAGCGCATCGTAAAATTCTATATTGCCTAAGAAACGGAAATTATATTCCCCGTTGACAGGCGGGATCTCGAAGATGTGGTTTCGTATTTCCTCCAACTCAATAGAGATGGCATCCGGGTTGCCAATTTCGACGACTCGCCCTATTGTGGCATTCATCTTTGCCAACGAAGTCTGCGCATATTCATAGCCCAGCGTCCAAATAGAATCGTTTCGCAGCGCAAACTCTATGGTATAGACATCTTTGCTATTTGGGAACAAAATGTTTTTCGGTTCGTAGAGCTGGACGTGAAGATATCTCAGCCCATCCCATCGCCCCGCATCCCGGTTGCAAAGGAATTCGACTCGCGCGGATTGCGCGCCGGCATTCAAGGTGACAGTGCCGCTGGAGTTTGAGATATAGATAGGAAAATTCAAATTGGCCCCTACTCCGGGCGATTCGGTCAGTATGCGCCACTTGAATTCGACGTTGTAGTCTTCATCCCAGCCTGCTGGCAGGCCTACCGAAAATTCGCCCAATCCGCTGTACAGTGTCTCGCTGTTTTGATTGACCACCAGCCGCGCACCGTGGTCTATCCCCGACGAGCCTGCCGCGCCGGCGCTTTGCGCCCGCACGGGCAGCCCTTCGCCCCTCAGCTGGCTTTCGAGGCTCATTAAATTGCGGTAGTGTTCCTCGGTCATCTCCACATCCGTGTTTTCCAGCACCGAGCGGATGAAGGCTAGCTCGTCCTCGATGGCCAGCATGGTGGCGAGCTCGCCGAGGGTGATCTCCATGCCGCCGGCTTCCACTGGCAGGCCTGGGTCGGCGCCTGCGGCGATCATCGCGCGGGCCTCCTCCAGGGCCATCGTCTCGCCGCCGACCTTTATCTCCTGCGCGATGACGAGGCTTCCGTCCGGGGCCAGCAGCCCGGCGTCATACAGCTGGACTGCCGCAGCATATTCCGAGCTGCCGCGGCCATAGCGCGCCTCCAGCTCGGCGAGGATCGGCGGATCCTCAGCTGCCGCAGCAGCGAAGACGCCGGGCGGTAGGCCCGAAAGCATAAGCGTTGCCGCCAGTAGATAGACTAATATACGTTTTATAGCTAGATTTGCCCGCGCCCTATGTGCCCTTCGAAATAATGTCATTTTTCATACTCTCCTTTCTTTCTGAAAAGACGGATGTGGCAATGCTGGCGTGGCAATCGGCATAATGCCTATTGTCACGTCTTGCCACGTGTCACGTCTTCCGCTTTGCGCCGCGCCTGCAATACAGCATCGCCGCCGCGCCCATCACGAAACATACCACCCCCACCAGCACATATCCGCCGACCGCCGCGCTGTCCAGCATCGTGACGCTTGCCTGTGGCGCCGCATGCAGGACGGGCGCACCGAAAACGCCGGACAGTGTGGCTATACACACGGCAAATGACAGGCAGAAAACTGCCGCCGCTGCGGCTTTCATACGTCCTCGCGCATTTTTCCTTGCCTTGACTGTATCAGCCCGCCGCAGGGCTTCGACGGCGATTTCCCTGTCACTTCGCATATTCTCGTCCCTTCCTCGTATTTCTGATCAATGTGTTTTGCTTTGGCATATTCACCCCTCTACTTATTAGTGACATAGAAAACAGGAAACCCTAAATCTTTTTGTGGCCATCGCGCCATCGCCATCGCTATTTGCCGGTATTACGTACAAATTCTATTGACTATATTCCTAAATGGCATATAATACTTTATGTGGAAACAAAAGTTGGGGGTGTTGGAACATGCCTAGTATTGGCCAACAAAAGGGGCTGCCGCAAAACGGGGCGCTGAAAACCGAAGGGACGGCCGCCGTCAGCGGCGGGGATCTTTCCGGCAGGGCCGGCGAGGAGCTCTACAGCCTTTTCCTGGAAGGCGACGAGGGTGCGTTTGAAGAGCTGGTCGCGCTGTTCAGGGAGGGCCTGACGAGGTATATATACAAAATCACAAACGATGCCCGCGACGCGGAGGAGCTGATGATAGACGCCTTCGCGGAGCTTGCCGCCGACACAAAATACAGCGGCAGATCGTCCCTAAAGACCTATCTGTTCGCCATAGGGCGCAATATCGCCCTTCGCCACATGAAAAAATACAGGCGTGGAGGCACCGTCCCCATTGAGCTTATTGTTGGAGAGCCAGTGGATGCAGACGATCTGCCCGAATTTGATTTTATCCGGAAGGAGGAGCGGCGGTGGCTCCAGGCTGCCATGCCGAACCTGAAACAGGAGCATAGGGAAGTCCTGCACCTCATCTACTTTGAGGATATGAGCTATGCGGACGCAGGGGCGGCCATGCGGAAAACGGCGAAGCAAATCGAATATCTGGCGCGGGTGGCGAAGGCATCTTTGAAAAACATTCTGGAAAGCGAGGCGGGCGGGCCATGAGAAGCGATAAGGAAGTGGCGCGTGAGGTCTTGAGGCGCGCTGAAACCATACGCAGGCGCAGGGGCGTGAAAATGCGCCGTATATATGCGGCATGCGCTGCCGCCGCCTGCCTGGCCTTCATTGCCGGGCTGTCATTTGCCTTGCCTGCCGTGGACGGCGGGGCGCTGCCAACGGGATGGCAGTATGGCGCGGCGATGTTCGCGGACGGCCCGGCAGGGCTTCGCTACGTTTGAGAACATATGCTATATCTCGCGGCATGGCGCGGAGGATTTCTTTTTTGTCTTGGTGCGCGGCTTTTCTGCCGGGGTCATGCATGCGGTGTGCGCGGCTGTTTTGGGTTACGGCCTCGCCTTCGTCTACAGGCGCGGGCGTATGGCTTTTCCCGGCGCGTTCGCCCTGCTGTGTGTGGCGTCCACCTTCCACGGCATATACAACCTGCTGGTGGCAGGGGAGGGCGGCCTACGGACAGCGGGCTATATCATGCCGCTTATCGTGGTGGCGGCGATTTTGTTCGTAATCGGAAACGGGATGCATAAAATACGGGTTTGAAGCGTTAAATCTTACCGAAATCACAGCACAAATCAGGTCGTACAACTTATCTTCAATAAAAGTCGCAGAAAAACTTGGCATGTCTGTAAATAAAGAATTTATAAGGCATTATCGGGGGAAAGACATGCCCCACTTGCTGCATAGTTTGCGTAAGCCCTAATGAACCAAACTTAATTATTGTATTTCATAATTAGCCTCCAGTGACTTCTAGATGCCTTCAGTGGCTTTCAGGCCCCTGATAAATTAGGATATTCTAAAGTTGACTTTATATTATCCTAAAATTGAAACAGCAATTGAAATAGCAATTGAAACAGTGTCAAGTGGTGGCGGGCGGTTATGCATTGCGCCAATCGCACGGCTATGCTATACTTATACTGATATAGGAGGTGCGCCATGCTGATAACAGCAACCGAATTGAAAGCGAACATAGGCCGGTATCTCGACACCGCAAGCGATGAAGATGTATTTGTAAGCCGCAAAGGCAAAATCATCGCCAAGATATCGAACCC
>JAIRSA010000068.1 GCA_031255695.1 Eubacteriales Family XIII. Incertae Sedis bacterium
ATATCCTGCGGCATTTCCGACGCGAGTGGAATCTGAGCGAGGGTTTTTTCCGCGAATGCGCCGCGCATATCGGAAAAAGCACACGCTACCTGAACATAAGCGGCGATGGAACATACAACCGCGAGTGGCGGCTTGTGGTTCCGGCTGATTTAATGAAGATAACGAACAAGGGGGTGGATTTCGATGCCGACATATGACAAGTTGGCGCTTGGCAGAACGGCGCGAGAACTCGGCTTTACGCGGGACGCTTTTGAGAAGATGAGCCGATTGACCGAGGTTCTGCGCTTTATCGGCGCGAATCGGGAATTGAATCCGTTGCTTGCCCTCAAGGGCGGGACGGCCATCAACCTGACGATGTTCAACCTGCCTCGCCTCTCCGTGGATATTGACTTGGATTTCGCGAAAAACCTCACGAAAGAGGAAACCGCCGAAAAGCGGGAGCGAATCAATGAACTGCTTGGACGTTACATGGACGCGGAAGGTTATATGCTAAAGAGCAAATCCAAACACACTCACGCGTTGGATTCCTTCGTGTACTCATACGTCAACGCTGCGGGAAATCCGGACAACATCAAGGTGGAAATCAACTATATTCTGCGTTCCCACGCGCTCACGCCCGTACTCGCCACGACGCGAACCGACAATGTGTTCCCTGACTTCGCCGTTCGGACGCTTGCTCCGGTTGAGATATTCGTAAGCAAGATCGTTGCGCTGATCGGCAGAGGCGCGGCGCGTGATCTGTACGACCTGAACAATATGATATACTTCGGTTTGTTCGATGAACCCGACATTGCCCTGCTTCGCAAGTGCGCCGTATTCTATCTTGCAGTCGCAGGTGACGCGGCGGCGCGGGGGTCCGGTCTTGAAAAATTGGATAGAATCACGACGCGAACGGTCAGAATCCACCTCATTCCGATGGTGCGCAACACGGACAAATTCGACTTCGCGGCGGCGAAAGCCCGCGTATCCGGATTTTTGTCCGAACTGTTGACGCTATCCGAAAATGAGGACACGTTTTTGAGACATTTTGCCGCAGGCCGTTACGAGCCGAAACTGCTGTTTGAGGACGACGAGATCGCAAAACGCGTCGAAAATCACCCGATGGCCGCGTGGAGAATCCGGCATATAAGGAACGGACGGCAGGAACGATAATTGAGCTTTCGCCGGAGGAAAAGCGCGGCTGTATAATGGGATTCACCGCACAGCGTCATGAACGAGTAAAGCAAAATCCGCTGAAATCATTGAAACTTCAACGGATTTTCCGTTCGTGGCGGAGGCAAGGAGGATCGAACTCCTGACCTTTTGACTGCCGGTCATACGTTGTCCGGCCACCTCAGTTGGTCGCATTATTGGGTCAATTCATTGTACTCGTCAACGGATAATTTGATTTCGTTTAATATAGTCCTCAAAATGGGACGCGACAAATCCTTGGAAATATGAAACGGAATTGTGGTGGTCCGCCCGTCAGGGTGGCGATAAAAGGCGTGGCTTCCCTTCCGGCGGATTTTTTTGAAACCCAAGCCGAACAAAAGCATCTCCAGCCGTTTTGCGTCAATAAGCTTGAGCCGGCTCATATATGCGCCTCAATCTGTATGGCGCCGACAAACATCGGTAGCATGTCAACATCCTTAAAATCCATTTCACTCAAGCAAAGTTCAAGCACTTCGGTGAGTTTTTCGTGCAATTCATCGAGCGTCTCGGCTTCCGTGTGAGCGCCGGCGATTCCCGGCACGATTCCTACATAGCGGCCGCTTTCCGGATCCTTTTCGATAAGCGCGGTAAAAGAGTGAGACATTTTGTCCTCCTACTAACCATTTGTCCGCATTATGTCGACCTTAATTATCGGTTGGGCCGACAGTAAAGAGCCTCGGACGCAGAGCGTCCGAGGCTTCATCCGCCCAATGCGGTTTGCGGTGGTGGAGACAAGGAGGATCGAACTCCTGACCTTTTGACTGCCAGTCAAACGCTCTCCCAGCTGAGCTATGCCCCCGTGTATTCATGTGCGCCCTGAGCCTGTTTCGGTGCTGGCAATGACACCCTGATCAGGGAAACACGGCGCTTCCAGAAAAAACCTGTTTGGCTCCCTCCACGCCGCTTATACTATTATGACCGATAAAAAGCGCTTTGTCAATAAATTTATGACGATAAATTTACGCCGATACCCCAATACTTGAAAAAACTTGAAATGCCCGCCGCGAACCGAAAAAACGGCGGCTGCTGGCATGGCGCCTAGGGCTGTGGGCTGAACCCCCAGCCGCTCCATTCGTACCGGTGTTCCGTCGGCGCCGTCTCGCTGTAGTCTTCGGTATAGGCACCCTCCTGCGCTATCAAGCGCGTTCCAGGCAACGTAGCAGCCCGCTCGCCGTCCGTGTAAAGCTCAAACGCATATATGGGGCGCGGCAGGCTTGACGAACACCATAGCGGCTTTGCCCTGTTGTCCTTGACTGAATACACGAACAGATGGCACCGGACAGAGGCGTCTTCGTTCGACATCCGGGCAGGATGGATCTTGCCGAAGCTGTATGACTTCCATAGGGCGAACGCGACGTCCAATATCCCGTCGCCGTCAATGTCGCCGATTCTGAACGAGCTGACATGCCATTCGTCTTTTGAGCGCCAAATCTCGGCATTGTCCGTGCCAATGATACGGAACCGCCCATTTTCTAATATGAATCTATAGCCGTCAGGGCCGTCCTGCGTGACAGCTGGGCCATCGGCCACGCGCGTGGCGAGAAAGGCGCGGTATTCGGCGGTAAAACCGGCAGCCTGCGTGGGTGCGGCGCTGCCCGCGCACAAAAAAGCCAGGCAGCAGGCCAGGGCCGATATGATGATGGCGGCGGCGATGGTGGCGGCCGGCGGCCTCGGCCTTGCCATGCCCATCAGCTTGGTCGTGCCCGTCGGCCTTGCCATGCCCGTCATTTTTGTCGTGCCCGTCATTTTTGCCATGCCCGTCAGCCTTACCGTGCATCTCGTAGATAGCGTGTCTGGCCGATGTCGCACATGAAACTGCGTTTCCATTCGGCCAATTCTGGCAGATCGTTCCCATTCATCCTCTCGTGCCATTGCTCATCCGTGATGCGTTCATTTATCGGCACGGTGAACTCGTACTGCGAAAATACCGAGCCGCTGCCCAGCACGAGTTCACCGTCGCGCGGGAATACCACGAATATCGTTTTCGCGAAGCCCGTGGCCTCCTCGAGGGCCCAGCCGTTCGGATCCGTCGCCACGTCCGCGATCACGCCGCAGGGGTGCTCTCGCAAATATTCGCCCCTGATCGTGTGTAAAACATACATATCATCGCTGAGTTTCTCGCCGGAAAACATATCGACCGTCTGCGACAGCTCATACTGCTTCGCAGTATCCCAGATATGCTCCAGCTCGCCGCCGTAGGTGCGTATAAACTCATAATCGCTGTCAGACAGCGGCATGTCCGCGAGCTCCTTTTCCGCGATGCCGGCCAATCGGGAGGAAAGCCCATGCAGCACGCCCAAGGCTTCGCCTGCCTCTGCGGTCAGCATGTCCCGGTCCTTCAGGCCGGTCATGGTCTGCTGGACGAGGGCGGCAAGCCTGCCGAACACGACAGGGTTGGGCTCGACATAGCCCCTGTCGTCCGGCGGTTCCGGCGTATCGCCACCGTCGCCCATCTCGGCCATCGCCGCCTTTGCGTAGAGCAGGGTGTCGTGCTTCAATTCGGTCCAGCTGCCCTGGAAGGAGTTAAGCTCTTTCAGCGCCCATGCAGGATTCCGCATGAACATCGGGTAGCCTTCCCCGGCTGCCTCGTCCGTGTAGGGCAGTAGCATGTAAAGCCACGACCAGTATAGGTTCGAGGTCCACAGGCTTTGGGGTATTGCGCGGGTTTCCTCCCGCAGCTTCTCCATCTGCCTCGGATAATCCGCATATGCCGCCGCGTCGTCTGCCAGCAGCCCAAGCGCGGCCTCTGAGCCGAAGGCAGCCGGGATATCCAGCGAATTGGGCAGCATCCTGCCCTCGACGGCACGCGATATCAAGTTTTGGAATATATAGGCGTCTGCCGTAAAACGCTGCCCCATAAAGCGGTAGCCCGTGATTGCGGAGTCCCTGTCCTGCGTCTCGTATATCGGCACAGAGTTGATCAGCGGCGGCTCTATTTGCCTGACTAGGGCCAGCGCGTCCTCAAACTTGGATTCGTCCCGTATTTCGGACAGGCCCATGCCCTCCCCATACAGCCCCTTCAGCGCTTCGGTGTATTGGCGATACGTTATGTCGTCGCAGTCGCCGACGAAGAAATTGGTGGGTTCGAAGATATTCGCCCATAGCGCTGCCAGTTCGCTGCCCGCCAACGCCGATGTCTGCAGCAGCGCGGATCTGACCTCGTCCCCACTGTTCGAGCGGAAGGTCATCTGCCCATACCACATCATGGCCTTGAAGTAGCCCGCGAGCTGTTCCGTCTGATTGTAGTGGCTGCGCGTGATATACTGCGTATAGTCGGCCATGTACGCGTCAGGGCTTTCGATGTCGCTGCCGAGGTTGATGACGGGCGATGCCTCTATGCCCGCGTGGGCCTCAATAAGCGCAAGCTCCCGCTCCACGGCGTCCGCAGCCTCCGCCGGGACGGCGAAGTTGCCGCCGAGCAGCCTGCTCCCTACGCTGAAAAATGCCGTGTTGCGCAAGGCGGCGGCCTCGAAGGGCGTGCCATTGAGTTCCCGGTACTGCGCGTACGACGCGTCGGCCATCCGGTCGCTCAGCTGTGTCAGGATGCCGTGCAGCCTATTCTGTTCCAAGTCTTTCAGCACATAGTCGAACATCAGGTGGAAGGTGTGCGTCGCCGAGTCGGCCGTAATGAAATTGGGCACATATTCGTACCTGTTCGCTTCATAAATTTGGAAGAATTCCTCGTACGAATACCTATCTGAGACAGCGAAGCCGTTTTGCTCGATCAGCCCGATCGCCGCGTCGGACAGCTCGTTATGGGAATGCCAATAGCCGAACATTGTGTTCCAGTCGCGTTCGCCAGGCAAGAACTGCAACAAATTGGAGACATTGGCCAGACCGGTGCTGATCGTATAGTCCGGGACTGACGGCGTGCCGGCATAGACATATTCCTCATAAGCGGCAAATGGCGCAGGGTAGGCAAGCGTGGTGGCGGCAGAATCCTGTGGGGGATGCGCGGTTTTGGCACACGACGCAGACAGCGTAAGGACGAGCGCAATGGAAATTATTACAGTGAAGATTCGTTTCATAAAACATCAGGCCTCCAATGCAGCTGCGGGGCTGCCATACAATCTATGCAGTTGTAATTACGTTATACTAAAATTATAGCATAAACCCCATGCATGTAGAAGCGTTTTTCCGTCTCATCTCACCTCACATCTCATATCAATAGTAACACATTGTCGCTGACCGCTTTTATGCAAATGTCTGTTCCAGCCGGGAGAGCGCGTCTGCGAGGGTTGCCCTCGCGCAGGCTATGTTCATCCGCTCGAAGCCCTTGCCGTCGGCCCCGAACATCGTCCCGCTGTCCAGCCACAGCTTGGCCTGGCCGGTGATGCGGCCGTCAAGCTCCTGTTGGGAAAGCCCGTATGACGAAAAATCGAGCCAGAGCAGATACGTGCCCTGCGGCTGCGCCAGCTTCACCTGCGGCAGGCGTTCCGACAGGAAGCCCTGCGCAAAGCCGATGTTCCCGGCGAGATGGCGCTTCAGGCCCGCAAGCCACTCCGCCCCGTGCGTGTAGGCGCTTTGGCAGGCCACAAGCCCCATCATGTTCGGCTGGCTATAGCCCGCATTGTTGCATTCGGCCCTCATCCTGCGGCGCAGTGCCTGGTCTTTTATGATGATATTGGCGGCTTGCAGGCCCGCGAGGTTGAATGTCTTGCTTGGGGCTGTGGCGATAACGGCATCGTCGGAAAGGGTGCCGAAGCATGTGTGGCTGTGGCCGCCCCATACGAAATCGCAGTGGACCTCGTCGGACATCACTATGACCCCGTGCGCCTTGCAGATATCCCGGATCTTCAGCAGCTCGCCCCTTGTCCATACGCGGCCTACAGGATTGTGGGGGCTGCACAGCAGGAACAGCTTCACATTGCCGGAGGCGATCTTTTGCTCGAAATCGCGGAAGTCCATATAATAGGCCCCATTGTCGTATATGAGCGGGTTCATGACGGTTTCGCGGGCATTGTCGCGGATGACTTCATAAAATGGGTAGTATACAGGCGTCTGGATCAGCACCCCGTCGCCCTCGTCCGTGAATGCCCTGACTGCCATGGCTAGCGCGGACACGGTGCCCGGCGTCTGCACGACGTCGTGCCTGTCGAAGGAAAATCCGAAGCGCGACGAGAACCATGCAGCCAAAACGTCGTAATAGCCCTGCTTTGCCGCCGTGTATCCGAAAATGCCGTGGCTGACCGCCCTGTGTAGGTCTGACAGCACTTCCGGCGGTGCGGGGATGTCCATGTCGGCCACCCACATGGGCAGAAGGCCGCCGGGTTTGCCGCGTTCCTCCGCGAAATCCCATTTAAGGGAATTGGTGCCGCGCCTGTCGATCACCGTGCCGAAATCATATTCCATTGAGCGCCGCCTCCAGATCGGCTATAAGGTCGTCGGCATGCTCGATGCCGGCTGACAGCCTCAACAGGCGTTCGTCGATCCCAAGCGCCTCGCGTACGGCGGCCGGCACATCAGCATGTGTCTGCAATATAGGGTAGGTTATCAGCGATTCGACGCCGCCGAGGCTTTCGGCATAGCGGATGACCTTGACATTGGCGAGGATTGTGTGCGCTGTCTCGGCATTGTCGGTTTTGAATGAGATCATGCCGCTCTGGCCGCAGTACATCACATCCGCCACTTGCGGCTGCTTTTCAAGCCAGGCGGATATCCGCCGCGCGTTTTCGGTTATGCGCCCCATGCGGAGCGCCAGGGTCTTGACGCCGCGCAAAATGAGGAAGCAGTCCCAGGGGGCGAGGCAGGCGCCGACTGTCTTATATAGGAAGCGTAGTTTTTCGGACAGCCCCGCACTTGCGGTTATCAGGAAGCCCGCGAGCGTGTCGTTGTGGCCGCCCAGGTATTTGGTCCCGCTGTGCAGGACGATATCCGCGCCCAGGGCAAGCGGGCGCAGGTAGACAGGCGTAAGGAATGTGCTGTCTACGATCAGCAGCAGCCCGCATTCCTTGCAGATGGCGGAGATTGCTGCGATATCCGTTATGCGCATCGTCGGGTTGGTCGGGGTCTCTACGAATACCGCCTTTGTTTCAGGGCGTATGGCGCTGCGGACATCTTCGATGCTGCCCGTGTCCAGATAGTCAACGCCGACGCCGTTCTTCCCGACGACATTGTCGAGCAGGCGCACCGAGCCGCCGTATAGATCTTCTGAGGCGATGACGCGGTCGCCCGGCGCGAAGAGCTCGCAGAGGACGGCCATGGCCGCCATCCCGCTCGAAAACGCCATGGCGTCGCAGCCGCCTTCAAGCATGGCGATCGTCTTTTCCAGCACTTCGCGTGTGGGATTCTGCAGGCGGGAATAGTCATAGCCTGTGCTTTGCCCGACGCCAGGGTGGGCAAATGTCGCCGACTGGTATACGGGGACTGTCACCGCGCCAGTCGAATTGTTCCTGTCCTCCGCGCCATGGACGCAGAGCGTGTCGATATTGTTCCCCATAAGAATCTCCTGTCTGTTGGATATTGA
>JAIRSA010000080.1 GCA_031255695.1 Eubacteriales Family XIII. Incertae Sedis bacterium
CATTGTAATTTTTTTCTTGCTAATCCCCCGTAACTATGTTATTATAAATTTCGACGCGCCGGCGTGATGGAATTGGTAGACGTGCTGGACTCAAAATCCAGTGGTGGCAACACCGTATCGGTTCGACCCCGATCGCCGGCACCATCCGGAAACCTTGCGGCGCAAATGGCGGCGGATGCTTGCCGGCGCCGTATGAATCCAGTATATATGCGGTTGTGGCGGAATAGGTAGACGCGCACGGTTGAGGGCCGTGTTCGAGAGAGTAAGGGTTCAAGTCCCTTCAACCGCACCAAACACACATGACCCGGGCCGCCAAAGGCAGCGAAAGCAGCCGATTGGCGGTCCGGGTCTGTTTTATGCCCGAAATGATTTCGCCGCCAGTGTGCCACTCTTTTTTTATCGTTAAAATTACGGCTGGGCAGCCTAGCGCATAAAGCCTTCCACGGCATCTTTCACGGTGGCCGCGATATATGCCATCTCCTCTTCGTCCAGCCCGTGGTGGCAGCCGACATAAAAACCGTTACGGGCAATCATCGCGGCATTCGGATAATGCTTCTCGATATCGCCGTACATTTTGCGGTAGATTGGCTGATTCAGCAGGGGGAACATCGGGCGGGTCTCTATATTCTTCATTTCAAGGAAATCGGTAAGCTCCTTGCGGGTGAATTTGCCGGATTTTATGAGGATCGGGTACATCATGAAGGTGTGGCCGTAGTCGCTGCCGTAGATCGGCAGCTGCAGGACATCCTGCAGGGGCGACAGAAGTTCCGTCAGCCGCCCGGCGTTCCTGCGCCGCGCGGACATGATCTCGCCGGCGCGTTCAAGCTGCGCGCAGCCCAAAGCCCCCTCAAGCTCGCCCACACGGTAGCTATAGCCCATACGCTCAAAAAGGAAGCGCCTGTCCATTTCGTTGTCTGAACGCTTTCGGCACACCTGATTCGGATCGGACGCAGTGCACACTTCGCAGGTGCAGCTGCGGCCGTGGGCGATGAGGGAGCGCAGGATCTCGGCGCAATGCTCGCCATCGGTAATGGCGATGCCGCCGATCCCCGTCATGATTGTATGTGCCACGTATGTGCTGAATGCGGACAAATCGCCCCAACTGCCGACCGTCCGGCCTTTATACAGCGCAAAATGCGCATCGGAACAGTCCTCGACAATACGGAGCTTGTTTTTTTGGGCGATGACGGCGATCAGATCCATTTCGCATGGAAGCCCAAATGCGTGGACAGGCAGGATGCAGCGGGCCTTGCCCGTGATGTGCTGCCCGATCTGGCGCGGGTCCATATTGTATGTCATCGGATCGACATCGACGAAAACGGGTTTCAGCCCCGCATGGAGTACCGCGTTGGAGCTTGATATGAATGTAAGCGCCGGCACAAGCACTTCCGTGCCCTCGTCCCAGCCGTCAATCTCCTTGAGCGCTTCCAAGGCGATGTGGATTGCGGATGTGCCGCTGTTGCACATGACGCCGTATCGTTTATTGTGCTTCGCCGAGAAAGAACGCTCGAACTGATGGACGTATCTGCTGGGCGACAGCCGGTCGCTGTCAAGCGCCTCATTGACGTATTTCTTCTCAAGTGGCGTCACTGATGCGTAGCCTACTCCGATTTTATTCATATTGCGCACCTTGCCGCGCCTCTTGCATCCTTGCCGCCCGTTCGGCCGCATCCCTGTCCCTTGACGACAGTATTGGCTTGTCGGACGGCCAGCGGATGCCGAAGCGCGGGTCGTTCCACGCATATGTGAATTGCCTGTCTGAGTGGGCTTTCGACATTTTGTAGGTATAGACCGAGCTGTCGCTCAGCACGTAATACCCGTTGCCGTATAGGGGCGGGATATACAGCTGATGATGATTTTTGTCAGAGAGGATGAAACCCTGCCATTTGCCGAATTCCGGAGAATTTTCGTCGCAGTTCACGACGGCCGAGTACACTGTGCCGTACACGCACTGCACAAGTTTCGTCGTTTCCGCATCGCCGTGCATCCCCCGCAGCACGCCTTTATATGACATCGACACCATGTCGTGCACAAACTTTGCCGCCAGGCCTGCGTCAGCATATTCGGACTCATCGTACACTCCGCCGAATTCGCCGCGATAGTCCTCGAAACGGTCTGTAATCAGGAGCTTTACCCCCGCAAGCTCGGTATCCTTGACAATCAAATTCATTTAGCACTCTCCAATTGCTCCAATATCTATGTTTTGACGATACGCGCCGGCTAAGCCCTTGCGGCATGCAGCCGCGCAGCCGCACTGAAGGGCCGGCGCATTTGCCGATAAGCGCCAGGCCTAGGCGAGGTTCTCAGGGTTGAGGCAGGCGAGCTCCGGGAGCACGAATACCCCGTCCTTGCGCACAAGCACGTCGTCGAACCATATCTCGCCGCCGCCGTAGTCCGGCCGCTGTATCAGCACGAGATCCCAGTGGATGGCGGATTTGTTGCCGTTGAAGGCGTCTTCGTACGAAGCGCCCGGCGTGAGGTGTATGCTCCCGCAGATCTTCTCGTCGAACAGCGTGTCCTTCATCGGGTGCATCACGAAGGGGTTGACGCCTATGGCGAATTCGCCGAAATACCGCGCGCTCTCGTCGGTGTCAAGCAGCTCGTTTATCCGCTTGTCGTTGTTGGACGTGGCCTTGACGATCTTGCCGTCTTTGACCTCGAACACTATATTTTCGAAGGTGAAGCCCTGCTCTTCCGAAGCCGTGTTGTAGGAGATGACGCCGTTCATGGAGTCGCGCACCGGCGCGGTGTATACCTCTCCGTCGGGAATGTTCCTGCCCCCGTCGCATTTTATGGCCGGTATCCCCTTGATAGAGAACGTGAGGTCTGTCCCCTTCCCCGTCAGCCGGACGCGATCCGTGCGCTCCATAAGGCTGACCAGCGGATCCATCGCCTTCGACATCTTGGCATAGTCGAGCGTGCATACATTGAAATAGAAATCCTCGAAGCTTTCAAGGCTGGTGCCCGCGAGCTGCGCCATGGAATAGTTGGGATAGCGGAGCACAACCCATTTGGTGTGGTTCACGCGGTAGTCAAGCACGGGGCGCAGCACCTTGTTGTAAAGGTTCAGCTTGTCAGCGGGCACATCGGCGAGCTCCGACGCGTTGAGGCCGCCCCGGACGGCTATATAGGCGTCCATGCCCTTCATCTGGGCAAGCTGGCAGTCCCGCATGAACTCGATCTGCCCTTCCTCGCAGCCGAGCAGTATCTCCCTGCTCAGCGACGAGTCCCGCACCTCGAAGTACGGCAGCCCGCCCGCCCTGTAGATATCCTTGATTACCGTCTGTATAAGCGGCTTGCACGCATCGCCTTCATATGAGACCAATACCTTCTCCCCAGGCTGTATGTCACATGAATAGCTGACAAGGATGCGCGAAAGCTTGCTGATCCTGTCATCCATATCTAAAACCCTCCTAAGTATCTGAATATTTGCTGGCAATGCCGTATGCAATCAGCCCCTTAAACGCAAATATACGTCATACTAACATGTAACAAATGACATGTCAATACAAGGCCTATAAATTTCGGTTAGGCTGTGCTATACTGCAATAATGGGAATAGAACCTTGACGACGAAATATATTTGCCGTTTTGGTAGTGGCTGGAAAAGGGCTGGAAAAGACGCGCTCTCCTTTCGGTTTTGTTTGACGATATCGCGAAGGGATGGTATAATCGGTGTGCTGAATACCATTTGAGTTGGACACCGTTTGAAAGGAAGGCAATATGAAAAAAATCATCATCATCTTATGCGTAGCTTGCGTTATGATAGGTATTCTGTCTGCCTGCTCAGAATACGGACCCATTCTAAAAAATGAAATCTCGCCTAAAAAATTGACAACAAACGAACAAGAGATTGTTGATTTGCTTTCAAGCGACACGCAAGAAATACTTTTGTTCGATTACAAAACAGAGGACGCTTACAAAACCGTGAGCTTTTGGGTTGAGTTTTATGAAAATGGAGAACTTATCGACCGCCCGTCCGGTATTGAGTCTTACAACGATGAGGCAAAACCACAAGACGGCCAACTGGCGGTTCTAATAACCCATGATGAGGGTGTTACTTGGGCATTTACGAAAGATGAGGACGGTTCTCGCACAAGCCACACTGGCGAAATATTAGAAATAGACTATGCTTCCCTTGCCCGTGGTTACAGGCCAATCAATAATCCTGTGGAAATAGAAGCGGGAAAAGAGATTGTGCTATATACATCCATCTATTCTAATGACGGCATTTCATTATTCAGCGATATGCAAAGGTATATAGAAGAGCCAAATTTATTAAGTGGCTACCCTTATGTGCAAATCATAAAATGCCGGTTTGAATAATGATATGCCCATTACAATGGAGATGTTTCTTTTTCACGTAAACTCCCGGTAGCTATGACGCGGCCAACGAAGACGCACAGCATCTTTCCGCGCAATGTCTCCGCGTTTTCCGCTTTCGGGGTGCGGAAGCCCAGCCTGCCCTTTATGTCGCCAAACGCCTTCTCAATCATATCTTTGCCACGGCAATAAGCTCTCTCAAAGCAATGGTGTCCAGCTCAAATGGTATTCAGCGCGCCGATTATACCATTCCTCTGCTATATAGTCAAACAAAACCGAAAGGAGAGTGCGTCATCTTAGCGATTTATCGCGATTTATCGCCGGGGTGCAATATAAACCGTGCCACAAACGTTGAAAAATTTACTATTCAACACAGGCCGAAATTATGTTAAAATTAGTATATTGGGTATAAGGCTGGCTGTTGTGGCCGGCGTTTCCATGGCGTGCCTGTGGCCTGCCTGCGTTATGGGGCGGCAGCAAGGCATTCATGCGGCACGAAACGGAAAAGCGCCTGCGCCGCCCGCGTTATGGGGCGGCAGGCTCGGCCGGATCTGCCAGGATTTCGGCGAGGAAGCGCCGCCCGCGCTATGGAGCGGCAGGGTATCCAAGAGGTTTTATCGGCGTTTGGGCATATTGCTGTTTTTGCCATGTTCAGGCCGGCAGGCAGCATAGGGCCATATAGATCCAGAAGATTGCGGAGGCATAAAGTTTTAGAATGAAGCATTATTTTATCATAAATCCGGTTGCGGGCAAAGGGGAGGCAAAAAAGGTGGTTTTGCCGGAGATACTCAAATTGGTAAAGACCACCGAGCTCGATTACGAGATACACCGCACCACAGGCCCTACGGAAGCGGAGGCCTACACGAAGAAGCGCTGCGAGGAGAATGACGGGCGCCCTATCAGGTTCTATGCCTGCGGCGGCGACGGCACGCTGAACGAGGTGCTTAACGGCATGCATGGCCATCCGGGCGCTGAGCTTACGGTGATACCCGCTGGAAGCGGCAACGATTTTGTCCGCAATTTCCCTGAACGCGATTTCCGTGACATACGCAAGATGGTCGCGGGCGAGGCCAGGTCTCTGGATCTGATAGAATACAGCGACATGCGCGAGGTTGACGAACCCGCTGCGCCCAGATACGCCATAAATATGTGCAACATCGGCTTTGACTCCGAGGCGGTGGCCATCGCCGGGCGGCTCAAGACCAAGTCGTTCATAGGCGGGACGGCCGCCTATATCGGCGGTGTATGCCTTGTGCTGATACAGAAGAAGACCGTCAGGCTGACATTCCTGTTTGAGGATGGATCGAAATATACGGAAAAGACGCTGCTGACCGCCATAGCCAACGGGGCGTTTTGCGGCGGGGGCTTCAAGGGCGCCCCTATGGCCGACACCAACGACGGGCTTCTGGACGTGTCGATCGTGAACGAGCTTTCGCGGAGGCTGTTCCTGACGCTCCTGCGCAAGTACCACAGGGGCTCGCACCTCCAGGATCCGCGCGCCCAGTCGCTGATGCAGTACAAGCAGGTAAAGAACGTGATCATCACGCCCAAGGACAAGATGACCATGGCAGTGGACGGCGAAGTCGGGATTTACGGCAAGCTTTCGTTCAGGATCGTGCCCAACGCGGTAATGTTCTCGCTGCCATGCCTATAACATCGCCGGCCATGCCCTCGCTGCCGCAGCTGTAACACCGCCGGCCATGTCCTCGCTGCCATGCCTATAATGCCGCCGGCCATGCCCTCGCTGCCGCAGCTGTAACACCGCCGGCCATGCTTTCGCTGCCGCAGCTGTAACGCCGCCGGCCATGCCTTCGCTACCGTGCCTATAACGCCGCCGGCCGGCCATAATCACGGCATATTTGCGGAAAGCTGACCGCTTGGCAATAGCTTGGCTATACGACGAAGCCCTGCCGCTGTCGTGGACGGCGGCTTTTTTTCGGCCTAACTGCTGCCTTGCCCGCCGGCGGCTTCCTTGCCATCGCCGCCCTTGCTTCCATCATAGCCGCTGGCGCCATCGCTTCCATTATGGTTGCTGGCGCCCTCGCTGTCGTCGTCTTCGTCGTCATTGTCGCCCGTTTTGGGCGACAGGACTGTCGGCAGCGTGAACAGGAGCACAAGCATGCCGAGCAGGACGGCGCCCGCCACCAGGCCCTTGGGCGTGTACATATTTACGAGCAGGCGGCCCGCAAACGGTATATGGAACACTGCCCTGCCGATAAAGCTGCCGAAAGGCACCGGCGTGGCGTCAACCTCCGTGTTGGCGTCGCCCTTGGTGATGAAACGCTGGTTCTCCTTGTCCACAAACACCGCCCTATGGGTGACTGTCGCCCGCCCGCTCAGGCTGTAGGCGATGGCGTCGCCCGCCTCTATATCCTCGGCGCTCACGTTTTTGTCGATCAGGATGACGCTCCCGACGGGGTATGTGGGTTCCATGCTCCCGCTCATGACGCTCAGAGGCAGAAATCCGATCAGGCGCATAGTGAGTATAGCGCCGCCCAGCAATATCATCAACCCTACTATTATCCCGCCGAGCGTGTTGCACAGCACGCTCACAAAATGCTTGCCCATGCCAGCACTGCCGGTGTTTTTCGTTTTCCCCATTATCGCACATCCTTCCTGATACATATGTATAATATCTAGCCATACGGCAGGGCGAAGGGCCGCCCTCCCCTGCCCCTCCTAGGCAGCATCCCCGCAGGGCAAGGATCATTAAATCCGCCTTATGGTTATTATACACTACACAGCCTGTTTTTCAACGGTGTTTTTCGGGGGTTTATTTGAATTTTAGCAGCGTTTGCCGCCGTCCGGGCGCATGGAGGCAGTGGCGCGGCCGCTGCCTCCACGCCCAATCCCTAATTTTCAGCAATTGTTTTCGCTAAACTATTGACAACCGCTCCAGTTTTGAATAGACTATTGTAATAAAGAAGGCGGCCGATGGCAGGAAGGCCGTCCGGCATGCCTGCGCGGCATAGCGGGTTTTGAGGGGCTGCCGGGCGCACGGGCTGCGCACGCGGCGGGAAACAGGAGGGCTATATGCATATAAACGGCTTGATTATCGGTATAGCGGCTTTGCTGTCAATAGGGCTGTTCCACCCTATTGTCATAAAATGCGAATACCATTTTTCGGAAAGGATATGGCCGCTGTTCCTGGCCGCAGGGCTGGCGCTGCTTGCCGTATCGTGCCTTTTCGAGGATGTGACAGCCTCGGCCGTCATCGCCATAGTGGGCTTCTCGTGCATCTGGTCCATCGTCGAGCTGAAACACCAGACGAAGCGCGTCGAGAAAGGCTGGTTTCCGAGCAACCCCAAGCGCGCCCAGCAGGGCGCCAAGGCATACAGGCGCGACGAGGCGTGATGCGGCGTGGCCGGCAGTGGCCGCCCATCAAAAGCCATTGCCCGCAAAGCCTTGAAATACAGCCACTCTGCCACCGGCCGGCCCTGGCGTGGCAGCTGTCCCGGCGGCGGTGCGCAGGCAGTTGGCAGGCATATATAATTTTTTCAAAAAAAGTATTCCCTATAGTTGCTGATTTTGAAGAACTATGCTAAAATAGATTAAACGGGTTCACTTTATTTTTGGCATATTTTTTTGGCATAATATTTTTTATTCTCTAACTGGGTCTTTATTGGACTGAAATCCGAGTTTTCGGACAAAAAGGAGGGAGGCTAACGTAATGGAAATGATTCTTGCACGAATCCAATTTGCAGCCACGTCCACGTTCCACTTTTTCTTTGTCCCCTTGACGCTGGGACTGGTTATCTTGGTTGCGATTATGGAAACGAAATACGTGCGGACAAATGACGAGAAGTACAAAAAGATGACGAAATTCTGGGGCAAGCTGTTTCTGATCAACTTCGCCATGGGGGTTGTGACCGGCATTGTCCAGGAATTTCAGTTTGGGATGAACTGGGCAGGCTATTCGCGCTTCGTCGGCGACATCTTCGGCGCGCCGCTGGCTGTGGAGGCCCTGCTTGCATTCTTCCTCGAATCTACTTTCCTCGGCATCTGGATCTTCGGCTGGGAACGCCTCAGCAAGAAAGCCCACGTTGTATGCATATGGCTGGTGGC
>JAIRSA010000081.1 GCA_031255695.1 Eubacteriales Family XIII. Incertae Sedis bacterium
AAGCCTTCATGCGGGCCGTTTGCGCGGCCTTGCGGAAAACTGGCGACTATAGCGGCGGGGCTACACCTGTTCCCATCCCGAACACAGAAGTTAAGCCCGCCTGCGCCGATGATACTTGGTGGGAAGCTGCCTGGGAAAGTAGGTCGTCGCCGGTTTTTTATTGGCGGCATATTGCCGCCTTATTGTTTTTTTGTTGTTTTTTGGAGGAGGCGTCGAACATGCCTTTGATAGATGCAGCGATACAGGACAGGATTGCAGCGATTGCAGGGAGAGGGGAGTTCTCCCATGCGTATATATTTGCGGGAGGCAGTTCCATGGCTGCCGGCAAGGCCGCGCTGGAATTCGCGAAGGCCCTGCTCTGCGGCGGCCAGGGGAGGAAGCCATGCGGCCAATGCCTCTCATGCAGAAAGGCCGAGCACGGCACACATGAGGACATCCTGTTCCTGCGCAGGGAGAAAAACAGCATCGGGGTAAAGCAGGTGCTAGGCCTGCTTGAACGGCTCCGGAACAAGCCTTACGCCGCCGACATGATGATCGCCATCATTGAGGAGGCGGACCGCATGACTGTCCAGAGCCAGAATAAACTTCTTAAGACGCTTGAAGAGCCGAATCCGGGGCATATAATAATTTTGGCCCCCGAAAACCAGGAGATGCTGCTCCCGACAATAAGGTCGAGGTGTGCCGTCTTCAGGCTGGCCGGCATACCCGGCGAGGGCGAGGGCGAAGGCTGGGCGGCCGAGCTGGCCAAAAGCTTCATGGAATCCAAGGCATATTATGAGATGGGCAAGCTGCTCGACGGCGCGGTCACCGACAAGGAAAAGGCCTATGCGGCGCTTGACGCCATGGAGGCCCTTTGCAGGGGACATTACCTGCGCGTGGGCACGCTTCCAGGATGGCAGGCACAGGGTTTGGGTGCGGCCGGCGGGCTGCCTTACGTGCATTTTGTGGATCTGATCGAGGCGGCGCGGCGTGACCTGAACAGTGACGTGAGCTATAAATACGCATTGAGGAACCTGGCGGCGCAGAAGCTCTCGTGCATGGAGGGCGCTGCGTGGCAGCCGGGGTTTTGATAAAAATTTAGAAAATAAGCCATTATTTTATAAAAAGGGGCTGCCAAATATGGTATAATAGCGGAGGGCGCTATTATACATTATTTGACGCCCTCCGCTGCGCGGAGATGGCAGATATGCCGCTGGCGCGGCATAATCGCCGAAGGGTAGCGGCAAGGGCCAGCGAGAAAAAAATGAACTATTGGAAAATTTTATTTGTCATATTGCTTTGCGTCCCTGTCATCTATGTGGCGATCCGCTTTGTCATCAAGCTGTACAGAACCTTCAGGGCGAACAAGGAGAGGATCAATATGTGACAGCGCGGGCCATCCCTGCGCGGGCTTCGGCAGGCTTCCTGCCGGAGGGCCGGCATGTGGGAGAGCAGGGCCTGCGGCGGTCTTGTACGCTGTGTGATCGAGGGACGGTAGGTTTGGCGCCGGGGGACGGCGCGGTATGCGAGGAAGAAAATGGCGATGGTTAAAGTGGTCGGCGTATGCTTCAAAAAGGCCGGCAAGGTATATTTCTTTGAACCGGGGAATATGGAGTTCAAGTGCGGCGACAAGGTCATCGTCGAGACCGCGCGGGGCATGGAGTTCGGCACGGTGAAAGGCTGCGTGCGCGAAGTGCCGCATTCAGAGGTCGTCATGCCGCTGAAAAAGGTCATGCGCATGGCGACTGAGAAGGACAAGCGGCAGCACTCGGACAACCTCAAGAAGAAGGAGCGGGCGCTTGCGCTCTGCCAGGAAAAGATACAGAAGCACAAGCTGGAGATGAAGCTCATAGATGTCGAGTACACATTCGACAACGCCAAGGTCATTTTCTATTTCACGGCCGACGGGCGGATCGATTTCCGCGAGCTTGTGAAGGACCTTGCCGGGGTGTTCAAGACGCGGATCGAGCTGCGCCAGATAGGGGTAAGGGACGAGGCCAAGATGCTTGGCGGCATCGGCGCCTGCGGAAGGAGCCTGTGCTGCCATTCCTGGCTGCCGGATTTCGAGCCGGTGTCCATAAAGATGGCGAAGGTGCAGAACCTTTCGCTGAACCCGACGAAAATCTCGGGGACGTGCGGGCGGCTGATGTGCTGCCTCAAGTATGAAAACGAGACCTACCAGGTGCTGCGCAAGGGCATGCCGGACATCGGCGACAGGGTGGTCACCAGCGACGGCATGGGCGTGGTGATCGACTCCAATACATTGATGAGCCAAATAAAGACGCGCCTTGTGCTGGAGGAGAAGACCGCGGACTCACCTGAAAAACTCAGCACGGAATTCTATTTCTACAAGAAGGCCGACATAAAGAAGATAATAGGGAAGAAACGCAAGCGCGTGAAAGAAGAGGAGTTCGAGGTCGCGATCGACGTCCTGCCGGAGGAGATCAAGGATCTGCTCAAGGAGTAGGCGGCGGCCGGGCAGCTGCGGGAGTTCGGAAGCGCCGGGCGGCGCCGGGAGTCCGGAAGCGCCGGGCGAAAAAAACAAACGCGGAGAATCGATCTCCGCGTTTGTAGGGTATGCATTTGGAACTACGGCAGTTACATCGACTTCATTGTTTCAATGCAGTCTTCACACACGATCTTATCGTGTATCCTCTTGACATTTTTCGCGTTTCCGCAGAAAATGCAAGCGGGCTCATACTTTTTGAGGACGATGCTGTCACCATCAACATAGATTTCCAGCGGATCTTCCTTTTTGATATCGAAAGTTTTCCTCAGTTCTACAGGCAGTACGACTCTCCCCAATTCGTCGACTTTCCTTACAATACCAGTTGCTTTCATTTTTCCTATCCCCTTTCCTAACTTGAATTTTGCGCCGCCGACCCCTATACCGGCGTCGCTAGCCTTTTGTTGCCAATCATTGAAAAAATTGGCGTAACGATAGTTTACCACTAATTATATAATATGTCAATATAATTTAGTCAAAAATTAGTATTTTTTTTTAATAGTTGCCACTAGGCCGCCGCGCCCGCTATAAATGTCAGGAACTGCTGCCTTCTGGGGCCTCGCCCACGCCCTGTTTGCCGCGTTTGCCACGCCCGGCGGATTTGCCGCCTGGGCCGCCATCCTGCGCGCCGCCCTGCTTATTGCCGAAAATAATGTTCTTCAGGGAGCCGATGGCATTTATCAGTGTGCTGAAGGCCGCGACGGTGCTCTGCTGCCCCTTGAGCATGTCTGAAACGGAACTGATGGATTCGGAGACGGCGGCGATGGTCTCGTCCGCGTCGCCGGCGCGCCTCGCCATGATTCCCGAAACCGTTTCGGTATCCGCGAGGATGCGGTTGATGGAGCGCACTGTGGCGACGAGGCTGCGCAAGAGATTGATCGCATAGCCGATCAACACTACCAGCCCGACACCGATAATGATCGCGCCGAGGTCTTTCAAAGTAATGGCTGTGTCCATGTCGTATATCCTCCTTTACATATTATCACCTAAGTTTTGCAAAAACTCAACAAGTTTTTGCTTCGAAACCTTAAAAAACCTTCGGATTCTTTGATTCTAGCCGAAAATTTTTTTTCGGGGCGCTTGGAGGATGCCAGGAAGGGGGCCAGAAAGACGCCAGAAAGAACTAAAAAACCTAGCCATTGACATTGTAATTATGCACAGGAAAATGTATAATGGTTATTTGAGAGGCGTGTGGCCTGATCGGAATAAGTTAACGGAGGATTTAGTGGCGAAATTTTATATCAATAATAAAAGCGGCCGGTGCGCGCTTTCCGGGCAGGTTGAGATAAGCGGCTCGAAAAACGCGGTGCTGCCCATACTGGCGGCGGCCCTTCTGACTGACGAAGGGTGCGAGATCCTGGATGTGCCCGCCCTGCGCGACGTCGAGGTGATGTGCATGCTGCTGAGGAGCATGGGGGCCAAGGTCAAGGAGCATTATATAATCAATTCGGTTGAGCTGGATGCCTCAGACATCACTTCGGCGGAAGCCCCGTATGGGCTGGTCAAGAAGATGCGGGCATCGATATTGGCTATGGGGCCCCTGCTGGCCCGGACAGGGAAGGCGAGGATCGCGCTTCCCGGCGGATGCGCCATAGGGGCGCGCCCGATAAACCTGCACCTGAAGGGCTTCAGGGCGCTGGGCGCCAAGATCAAGGAGTCCGGCGGCTTTATCGAGGCAACGGCCGCGTCGGGGCTGTCAGGCGCCAACATATACCTCGATTTCCCCAGCGTCGGCGCCACGGAGAACATAATCATGGCGGCTGTGATGGCCAAGGGCCCCACCGTCCTCGAAAATGTGGCGGAAGAGCCCGAAATAGTCGATCTGGCCAATTTCCTGAACAAAATGGGCGCACGGATCAAGGGCGCCGGCACCGACACTATAAAGATCGAAGGCGTCGAGCGGCTGCGGGGCACCAAGCACACCGTGATCCCCGACAGGATAGAGACGGGCACATATATGCTGGCCGCGGCCATCACAAGGAGCAAGGTCGAGATCAAGAATACCGTGCCGGATCATGTCAGGCCGCTGATCGCCAAGCTCAAGGAGTGCGGGGTGGGCATCGAGGAGGTTGACGACAGCCTGATCGTCGACGCCACGAAAGGCCCGCTGATCCCGGCTGACATAAAGACGCTGCCTTATCCGGGCTTCCCGACGGACCTCCAGCCCCAGTTCATGGCCTTCCTGTCCACAGTAAAGGGCGACAGCGCTGTCATAGAGACGGTGTTTGAGAAAAGGTACAGGCATGTAGGCGAACTGAACCGCATGGGCGCCAGCATAAAGGCTGAGGGCAATGTGGCGACGATAGACGGCGGGAAGCGCCTCCACGGCGCACAGGTGCTCGCGACCGATCTGAGGGCGGGCGCGGCGCTGACGCTGGCCGCGCTGGCCGCGAAAGGGCGGACTGAGATATCGGAGATCTACCATATAGAAAGGGGCTATTCGGATTACATCAAAAAACTCAGGAAACTGGGCGTCGATATAGTCAAGGCCGACGACACGCCCCTTGCGGGCAGGGGAGCGGCCGCAGCGGCTTACGGGGGCGAAGGCCTGTAGCGCCTGCCCCGGGCAGCCCCAGCGGAAGCCGGAAACGCCTGCGATCGGAAGCGCCTGCGCCAGGCACCCCCAGCGGCGGCAAGCAGCGCCTGCCCCAGGCAGCCCCAGCGGCGGCAAG
Organism: Eubacteriales Family XIII. Incertae Sedis bacterium; assembly: GCA_031255695.1. Taxonomy (GTDB): domain Bacteria; phylum Bacillota; class Clostridia; order Peptostreptococcales; family Anaerovoracaceae; genus JAISED01. Next base: position 5,158 of record JAIRSA010000081.1, read on the forward strand.
CAGCGCTTGCGCCAGGCAGCCCCGGCGGAAGCCGGAAACGCCTGCGATCAGAAGCGCCTGCCCCAAGCAGCCCCGGCGGCGGCATGCTGGCTGGGCTGCCCCCATAATCCCGGACAAAACAAAATCGGCTTGGCGGCCCTGCGGCCTGGCACAAAGCCATCCTATCCCGCCCAAGGCGGGCCACCAAACCGTGCTGTGCCGGCAGCTATGCGCCGGCCCGAATAAAGGCAACAAGAAAGCGAGGCGTCCAAACAGCGCCAGAATGCAGCAGTTTGCCTGGAAACAATGCCTGACAGCATTAGCGCTGCCCTGGACCAGCGGCCGATAGGCGGCCAGCATGCAAAACCCCGCCCAGGGCATACGCATATCGAATAACGTCAGCTCTTAGCGTCAACCTTCTGCGGCATCCCTATTGGGCGCTTGCCATGCCCATAAGGCCCTCTTCGACTTTTTCGTCCAGAATCTTTTCGTATTCCGCGAAAATAGCGTCCTTAATACGGTTCCGGGTCTCCGAGATCAGCGGGTGTGCGATATCCCTGAAATCCCCTTCGCCCATCTTCCTGCTTGGCATAGCAATGAACAGTCCGTTCTGCCCTTCAATGATCTTGATGTCATGAACGACGAACTCGTCATCGAATGTCACTGAAACAACCGCCTTCATTTTTCCTTCTTCGCTTACCTTACGCACTCTAACATCAGTAATTTTCATTCGGGAACCACCCTTTCTGCTCAATGACGCTGAGAGAACAAAACATCACATCCATACCAATGCGGCCTTTGGCTAAACGGCCGCCAATACCGCCCGCAGGGCCCGATGCCGCCCTCCAGCCAAAACCATAACGCAGGCTTTAGCCGGACAACAGCATGACGTGCAGTATTAGTATACAAATGTGCAAAAGTATTATACAATGATAATGCGATGTTTACAAGGGTTTTTTGAAAAATAAGTACAACTTTAGTTGGATATTAGTACAAAAATAATGCCAATTTGGTAAGTAAACATGACTTTTTGATTTTTGCCCCCCCAAAAGGGCGCTGCGGGGCGGACCGCGCAAAATAATTAGTTTTGGATAATTTAGAAATAGTATACCAAGGCTTTCCCTTTTGTGGTATATTAAGATATGTATAAGAGGCTGTCGGCTGGCGGAGGAAAGCATGTTGGATTTTTCGGCTAAAAAGCATATTCACTGTATTGGCGTGGGCGGCGTAGGGCTGTCTGCCATAGCGGAAATACTGCTGGAGAGAGGGTTTAAAGTATCCGGCTCGGATATGAAGGAAAGCGAGATTACCGATAGGCTTATAGCGCACGGCGCTTCAGTGTATTTGGGGCATAGGCCGAAAAACATAATAGGGGCCGATCTTGTGATATTCTCGGCCGCGGTCTCCGCAGAGAACCCGGAGCTCGCGCTTGCGACGGAGCTGGGCATAGAGGTCGTCTCCCGCGCGGAGGCGCTGGGGGCCCTCATGGAGGAGTTCGAATACAGCGTCGCCATTTCCGGCACGCATGGCAAGACCACGACCACGTCCATGATATCCCTCATACTCAAGCGGAACGGCAACGACCCGACCATATTAGTCGGCGGCAACTTATCTGAAATCGACGGCAATGTCAGCGTCGGCAAGGGGGAATTCTTCGTCACCGAGGCCTGCGAATACATGGACAGCTTTCTGAAGCTCGCCCCCAGGTACGCGGTGATACTGAACATCGACTCCGACCATCTGGACTATTTCAGCGACATAGACCATATCGTGAGGTCGTTCAATACCTTTGCCAACCTCACGCCCCCAAACGGGGCGGTCATCGCCTATGACGCGAACCCATTCGTCAACAGCATCATAAAGGACCTGGACAGGCGGGTCGTGACTTTCGGCTTCCATGACAGGTGCGACTACCGCGCGGCCGACATAAGCTTCAGCCAGGAAGGCATGCCGGCCTTTATGGTGTCGCACTGCGGCAAGGACCTTTGCCCGGTGCAGCTGGCCATACCGGGGGAGCACAACATCGCGAACGCGCTTGCGGCCTTTGCGTGCTGCCATGGCATGGGGGTCCCGGCGGATGTGATAAAGCGGACGCTGGAATCGTTCGCGGGCACGCAGCGGCGCTTTGACATACTGGGCGAGACGGAGAGGAACGTCCGCATAGTGGACGACTACGCGCACCATCCGGCGGAGATACAGGCCACGCTCAAGGCGGCCAGGAATATGCCGCACCGGCGCCTATGGTGCCTGTTCCAGCCGCACACCTACACGCGGACGGTGGCCCTGTTCAACGAATTCACCGAGGCCTTCGAGCTCGCCGACATGCTTGTCATGGCGGAGATCTACGCCGCGAGGGAAAAGAACATACACAAGATAAGCGCAAAGGCGCTTGTCGACGAGATACGGAGGAAGCATCCTGGCAAGGAGGCCTGGTTCTTTCCGGGTTTTGACGAGATCGCGGCATTCGTCAGGGAGAGGGCGGAGCCCGGCGATCTGGTTATAACGATGGGCGCCGGGGATATCTACCAGGTAGGCGAGATGATACTGGATATGGATCATGCCGCGAAGGCGGACGTGGTCCGCGGCCAGCCGATCAGGTAGCCGGCCAGCAGGGCATGGCCAGCGGGGCCCACATCCCGGCCAGCAGGGCATGGCCGACGGGGCCCACATCCCGGCCAGCAGGGCATGGCCGGCGGGGCCCACATCCCGGCCGCCATCGCCAGGCCCGGCGGATCGGCCTCTGGCCGCTCTGCTGCCGGATCGGCCAGAGGCGCAATACGGCCAGCGGGGCCCACATCCCCGCCGGCGCTGACGGCGCCGCCGCCATAGAAAATTTATATAGAAGGGACGTATAGCTGCGATATGGGACTGGATTACCACGAAAAACACTATAGCGAAAAAGCTGCCGCAAGGCGGCGCATCAACCTGGGGCTTGCGGCGAAGGGCGTAGAGTTCGCCGACATCGACGCGGCCTACATCGACGAGGCGGCCGTGATCGGCGCGGGGACGCGGATCGGCGCCTGCGTGACCATAGAGGGCGGGACGGCCATAGGGGAAAACTGCATTATCGGGCAGAATTCCATGATAAAGGATTCCCGCATCGGCGACGGCGCGGAGATCCTGCATTCCGTCGTCTTGGGCAGCGAGGTCGGGGAGCGGGCATCCATCGGCCCATTCGCCTACCTGCGGCCGGGCAGCCGCGTCGGCAGCGGCGCGAAGGTAGGCGACTTCGTAGAGGTCAAGAATTCCGTGATAGGGAACAATTCCAAGGCCTCACACCTTACATACATCGGGGATTCCGATATCGGCGACGACGTGAACCTGGGGTGCGGGGTCGTGTTCGTGAACTACGACGGCAAGGACAAGCACCGCTCGACAGTAGGCGACGGGGCTTTCATAGGCTGCAACGCGAACATCGTCTCGCCTGTGAACATCGGCGAGGGCGCCTATGTGGCGGCTGGGACGACCGTGACATCCGACGTGCCGGGCGGCTCGCTGGCCGTCGGCAGGGCGAAACAGAGGTCGATAGACGGATGGGTAGCCAAGAGGGGCCTGCTTAAAGGCCGCCTGAAGAAGAAATAGGCCAGTGCCGCCATGGGCGGGGACGCAGGCTCTGCGCGGCGGGACGCCGCATGGGCGCGCCCCGGCATAGGGCGAATCAGCTTCTGCGCCGCAGGGGTGCGGCAGAATGGGGTAAAGTAAATTATGAAAAACGGAGTTTTCTCAGATTTTAAGATTTTCACCGGGAATTCCCATCCGGCGCTTGCGGAGGAGATAAGCGCGATTCTAGGCAAGCCGCTTGGGAAATCCACGGTCACCAAATTCAGCGACGGCGAAATATCCGTCAGCCTTTGGGAGACGGTGAGGGGGATAGACGCATACATAGTGCAGCCGGCCGTAAGCCCGGTAAACGACAGCCTGATGGAGATCCTGATCATGATAGACGCGATGAAGCGCGCCTCGGCGGGCAGGATCAATGCTGTCATACCGTACTATGGCTATGCGCGCCAGGACAGGAAGGCGAAGGCCAGGGATCCGATAACCGCGAAGCTTGTGGCGGATCTGCTGAGCGCCGCCGGGGCGGACCGCGTAGTGACTATGGATCTGCACGCGCCGCAGATACAGGGCTATTTCGACATCCCTGTGGACCATCTGCTGGGCATGCCCATACTGGTGAAATATTTCCGCGCCAAGAACCTACAGGACGTGGTCGTCGTCTCGCCGGATCACGGGAGCGTGTCGAGGGCCAGGAGCATGTCGCACCTTCTGGACGCGCCGATCGCCATTGTCGACAAGAGGCGGCCGAAGGCCAACGTCAGCGAGGTGATGAACGTGATCGGCGATATTGAAGGGAAGACGGCGATCCTGGTGGACGACATGATAGACACGGCGGGCACCATTACCAACGCCGCAAACGTGCTGACGGACATGGGGGCGAAAGATGTCTACGCGTGCGCCACGCACGGCGTGCTGTCGGGGCCGGCCATAGAGAGGATCGGAGCCTCCGTGATGAAGGAGCTGATCCTTCTGAATACGGTGCCCATAGCAGCTGGGCGCATGATCGATAAAATACGCATGCTTTCGGTGGCGCCGCTGTTCGCGGAGGCGATCTCAAGGATATTCACCAACGATTCCATCAGCAGGCTATTTGATTGAGAGGGACCATGGATTACATTATAGCAGGCCTTGGCAATCCGGGGAAGCGCTATGAGAACTCGAAGCACAATATCGGGTTCATAACGCTCGACCGCATTGCCGAGAGACATGGGGCGGCCATGACAAGGCTGAAATTCAAGGCGCTTACGGGCGAGGCCATGATCGCGGGCTCGAAGGCGATGCTCATGAAGCCGCAGACTTACATGAACCTCAGCGGGGAGAGCGTGCTGGCGGCGATGGAGTACTACAAGATGCCTGTGGAGCGGCTCATCGTGGTGTACGACGACATTGACATACAGATAGGGCAGATAAGGATCAGGAAGAAAGGCAGCGCCGGCACGCACAATGGCATGAAATCCGTGATCTACTGCCTGCAGGACGACAGTTTCCCGCGGATACGGATCGGGATAGGCGGGGCCCGCGACGGACATCTGATCGATTATGTGCTGGGCGGGTTCAGGAGGCAGGAAGCGGACAGCGTCAGGGAGGCGGTGCTGCGCGCGGCGGACGCTGCCGAATGCATACTGGGGGAGAACATAGAGATCGCTATGAGCAGATATAACGCAAAACGCGCCAAAGGGCCTGAACAGGCGGAAGAAGCGGGCAGCGATGAGTAGGGCGGGCAGAGGGGGCGCGAAAACCATACATGTCGCGGGGCTTGCCGACGCACAGATCGCCCCGTACGCAGCGCGCGAGCTTGCCGGCTGCGGGCGGCAGTGCCTGATCGTAACGGCGTCGGCCGCCAAGGCGGGCGAGCTTGCAAAGACCCTGTCTTTCTTTACATCTTGGAAGATATATGTAATACAGGAAGAAGAGTCTTTTTTTATGCAGTACGAAGCCAAGAGCCACGGCCAGATGGAGGCCAGGCTTGAGGCGCTGGCGGCGCTGCGGAAGGGCGAGGAGTGCATAGTCGTCGCGCCGGTGTCGGGCATACTGAAGAAGCTGCCGCCGCCCAGCGCCTTCGACCGATGCAGGCTTGCCATGAAGGAAGGGGACAGGATCGATCTGGGGCAGGTGAAGGCGGCCCTCACGGCCATGGGCTTCGAAAGGGCGCCATTCGTGGAGGCGAAGGGGCAGTTCAGCCTGCGCGGCGGCATTTTGGACATATTCGCGATAGACAGCCCCATGCCGTACCGCCTGGATCTGTTCGACGACGAGATCGACTCGATAAAGGCCTTCGATCCGGAGAGCCAGCGCTCGGAGTCCCGCCTGGGCGCCATAGAGATATGGCCCGCGGAGCAGATGATAGTCGACGGGGCCGTGTTCCAGGAGGCCTCGGCCAAGATCGGCGCCCTGTTCGACAAGCACATAGGCACTGCGCAGGGGGACAGGGCGGCGGAGCTCAAGGCGCGCAGGCGCCAGCTGCTGGACTATATCGCCTCGGCCTCCAACCTCCAGCTGCTGGAGAACTACATCGGCTACTTCTATGACGATGTATCCCATATATGGGATTATATGGACGATGGCGTCGTGATGCTGGATGATCCGGGCCGCCTGCGCGAAAACGTGGATCTGATCGAGAGGGAGGCGGAGGCGGATTTCAGCGCAATGCTGGAGAAGGGGCATTGCCTGCCGGAGGATTACGGCAATTTTTCGGGGCAGCGCGATTTCGAGGCCCTGCTGCGCCAGGCGCGGCTCTATGTGTTCACGCCCTTCTCGGCCCTGCCGGACGGGATCGGCGCCATATCCGAGCGCCGCAGCGTCGCCGCCAGGCGGCCGCCCATGATGAACGGGCATATGGACATGCTCGAAGAGGAGCTGAAGCGCTACGCCAAGCGCAAGTACAAGGTGACCATCGTCTGCTCCACGGAGGAGAGGCGCGACGGCCTGCACGAGTTCCTGTCGCGGGCGGAGCTGGCCGGGGCGGCGGAGATCAAGCTGGGCAAGCTGTCGTGCGGCATGGAGTTCCCGGAAGAGCGGCGCGCGTACCTATGGGAGGGCGACATATTCAGCTCGCCCAAGTTCAGGCGGGCGCGGGGCGCGGCCAGCAAGAACGCCGCGCCGATAAAGTCATTCACCGACATATCCAAGGGCGACTACGTCGTCCACGAGAACCATGGCGTCGGGAAATTCATAGGCATAGAGCAGCTGGACATACAGCACGTACGCAAGGATTACCTGAAGATAAAGTACGCGGGCGAGGATGTCCTTTACATACCGGTGGAGCAGATGTCGCTCGTGCAGAAATATATCGGCGGGGGCGACGCGGATCCCAAGATCAGCAAGCTTTCGAGCAATGACTGGAAAAAGGCGAAGGCGAAGGCCAAGAAGGACATAGCGAATATGGCCAAGGAGCTGCTGGATGTCACTGCGGCGCGCAAGACGCGCCAAGGCTACGCATTTTCCGCAGACACCGTATGGCAGAAGGAGTTCGAGGACAAATTCCCGTATACCGAGACGCAGGATCAGCTCCGCAGCGTGGAGTCGATCAAGAGGGATATGGAAAGGGCCCTGCCAATGGACAGGCTGCTCTGCGGCGACGTCGGCTATGGCAAGACGGAGGTGGCGGCCAGGGCGGTGTTCAAATGCGTCGCCGACGGCAAGCAGGCGGCGATCCTCGTGCCCACCACCATACTGGCGAACCAGCATTACCGCACCTTCAAGGACAGGTTCGGCGACTTCCCATTTGAGGTCGAGATGCTATCGCGCTTCCGCACGGAGAAGCAGCAGGCCGCCATCATAGAAAAGCTCGGCAAGGGCGGCGTCGATATTATCGTAGGCACGCACCGCATGCTTTCCGGCGATATAAAGTTCAAGGATCTGGGGCTTCTGGTCATCGACGAGGAACAGCGCTTCGGCGTGAAGCACAAAGAGATCATCAAGGCGATGAAGAAGGACGTGGATGTCCTTACATTGTCGGCTACGCCCATACCCAGGACGCTGCATATGTCTATGGCGGGGATAAGGGATATGGACATAATAGAGGAACCGCCGGAGGACAGGTACCCGGTCCAGACCTATGTCATGGAGCAGACCGACGATGTCGTGAAGGAGACCGTGCGCCGGGAACTCGACAGGGGAGGCCAGGCCTATGTGGTCTACAACAGGGTGAACGGGATACAGCGCGTGGCGGCGGACATAAAGGCCCTCGTGCCTGAGGCGGAGATCGCTGTGGGGCATGGGCAGATGAACGAGCAGGAACTGGAGAACGTGATGCTGGACTTTATTGAGGGGCGATACAATGTGCTTGTTTCCACCACGATCATAGAGTCCGGCATAGACATACCGAACGTGAACACCATACTCATAATGGACGCGGGGAATTTCGGGCTCTCGCAGCTGTACCAGCTCAGGGGGCGCGTGGGGCGCTCGAACCGCATGGCCTACGCCTACCTGCTCTACAGGAAGGACAGGATGCTCACGGAGGCGGCGGAGAAGAGGATGCGGGCGATAAGGGAATTCACGGAGTTCGGCGCGGGTTTCCGCATCGCCATGCGGGACCTTGAGATCCGGGGCGCCGGCAACCTTTTGGGGACGGAGCAGCACGGCAATATGATGAGCATAGGCTATGAGCTCTATTGCAAGCTGGTGGATGACGCCGTGCGCGCCCTTGAGGGCGAGGTCGTCAACCCCGATTCCGAGGATGTGTCCTTCGAGATACCGGTGACGGCCTTCATACCGCAGCAATATATAGAGGACGAGATCCTGAAGCTTCAGATGTACAAGAAGATAGCGTATGTGGACACGGAAGAGGACGAGCGCGACGTGGTCGACGAGTTCATCGACAGGTTCGGGGATGTCCCGCCCGCGACGATCAACCTCATAAAGATCGCCAGGATACGCGCTGCGGCGAAGCGGGCGGGGATAGTGCGCGTCAGGGAGTCGCAGCGGAAGTATATCTTCGAGCTGCGCGCCGACGCGCCCATAGGCCCGGACGACATAAAACGGCTGAAATC
>JAIRSA010000073.1 GCA_031255695.1 Eubacteriales Family XIII. Incertae Sedis bacterium
GCAGGCACGTCCAAGCCCTACTGCAGGGAGTTCAACGAGTACGTGGAGAACGGCGGCGAGAACATGATCGTGCTGACGAGCTATATGGAGAACACCGATTCGCTCTACGCACAGTTCGAGCGGCAGATCGGCGCCTACATGCTCAACATGTCCTTCGCGAAGGATTATGCCTCGCACATCAAGGGCAGGATCGTCGATTCGTCCGCTAGGGCCATCCCGTCGGCCGCCCTCGATCTGGAGATCGAGATCGAAAGCATCATACTGAACACAGACGGCAGCGAGAGGCCCGCCGGCACGTTCACAGAGACGCAGACAGCCCACTACGACGTGACAGGCGGCACATACGACTGGAACGTGCTGCCCTCGAAGCAGCCGGAATTCCCGGATGCGGGCTATGACATAACCGCGAGCGCGGACGGCAGGTACAGCGCCACGAAGAACGTCAAGGTCGGCTTCTATCAGGAGACCCAGGACGGCGTGGACTTCGTCCTGCCTGAGGCGATCACATCGAGCTTCAACTTCAACAGCAGGCCTGCCAAGGATGCGCCTGTGACTATCCCCTTCACTACGTATGCGCTGGCGGGCGGCAGTTCCAGCCCCGGCGTCGCAGGCGTGGTAAGCGTGACCGTAGACGGCGCGCCGGCTACCGTGGTCTCCCAGGGCAACGGCGAATATATAGCCCAGTTCACGCCTACTGCGGAAGGCAAGTCCGAGGTCGTCATAGACTTTGCCGGCGGCCCAGAGCATTCCGCACTTGTCAGGACCCTCGACGTGGTCGATCTGTCTGTGCCGAAGGCGCAGGTCAGGTTCAGCGGCCCGACGGCGGTTGCGCCTGGCGCGGAGTCTGAGTATATACTGTCCGTGGCCAATGCGCCCAACCTGGCCAACGCCGTCATCACCTTCGAGGTGGACGGCAGGTACATGACGCCCAAGAAGGCCGAGGCAGTCGCCACGTCGTTCCCGCTTTTGGGCGATGTCGAATGGGTGAAGCTGCCAGGCGATAAATACCAGGGCAAGGCCATACTGTGGAGCGACAGCAGGAACATAGACGCCACTGCGTCTACGGACATCCTGAAGCTGACATTCGAAGCAGGTCAGGTGCTAGGCAGCGGCAGCGTCAAGGTCACAGGCATAAGCATGGCCAACCTGATCTATTCGGGCAACAACCCGCCGACGGGCTCGGCCTTCATACCTGCCGAGTTCACCGGTTCCGACAGCATCACGGTGGCCATCGGGCCGATACCTAGCAAGTACGATATCGACAACAACGGCGTGATCGACCAGAGGGATCTGGCGCGTGCGCAGTACTACTACAAGGTAAGGGTCGGCGACATCAGATGGAATCAAAGCGGCCATATTGGCTACCGCGCCGACGTGAACGGCGACGGAGTGGTCGACATACTAGACTTCATCGAGATACTGGCCAACATAGCCTGATCCAGGCACGGCAAACGATGACAGCGTTGCAGATGCCCCGCCCGCGCAGGGCGGGGCGCCTGCGGCATGACGGGCGGAGGCTTGCCCGGAGGGGCTTTGCGCCCCTCCGGGCGGCCGCGCCGTATGGCAGGCGCCTAGGCGCCCGCCGCAGCCCCGTCCGGGGGCGATGTACGGCCAAGATCCCGACAAACGCCAAACGTCCCAATCGAGGCTACAATGGGTTTTGAAAGGCAGGCCCGCATGGGCCGCAGCCCTCATCCAAGGGCAGGATATTTTACGCTGGCTCTGGCCGGCATAGGTTCGGGACCAGCCATACATCATAGTGTTTATGGCGCCCGCCAGGGCGCAATGGGGGCAATTATGAAAAAGAAAATACTTGTCGTCACTCTGATTGCAGCGATGATATTCGGCACTGCCCCTGCAGTGTGGGCCGCCGATACAGAAGTACGCATACCTGTAACCATCAACTATCCAAACCCTATCGCAGGCGTAAGCATAGACCTGCGGCACAGCAGTGGGCTGGAACTGCTCAGATTCGAAAAAGCCCCAGGCATAGGCACGGGCAATTTCGAGGCGGCGGATACCAGTTCGGATGGCGCGATAGAGACGGACATAAAATATTTCTATTTCATCAGCGGCACCAACTCGTACGTGCCGAGCGGCGGCAAGCTTGCCATGGGCGAGCTTGTCTTTGCGTATACTGGGGACGCGCCCCAGAGCGTCACCATATTGGACGCCATGGCCAGCTATCTGGGCGGGGCGGACGCCAAGACGGCCATCAAGGTGCCGCTTTTGAGCGGTGCGCTCACTATAGCGGTGAGCCGGGCGCCTGACGGCAGCATAAGCCTCGGCAGGGATGAGGTGGCGCTGAGCCCGCCTGATACAGGCGGAAACAACGACAATGAAGGCGGCGGCGGAGGCGGAAACAACAACAATGGAGGCGGCGGCGGAGGCGGCGGCGGAGGCGGCGGCAGTCTTGGCGGCAGCACGGGCGCCCCTTCCACCGTGGACATAGGCGATAATGCCACCCCGCTTACAGGCGGCGCCCTGACGCTCAAGCCGGCATTCAATGACATCGACAGCGTGGAATGGGCGTGGGAAGCCATAAAGTACATGTCTGAGAACAAAGGCATACTGGGCGTGGGGGACGGCAGGTTCGACCCCTACGGCAGCGTAACGCGGGCGCAGTTCTCGCGTTTTATGGCACAGGGCTTTGGCATAGGCATGGGCGATGCCCCGCAGAGCTTTGCGGATGTGCCTGCCGGCGCGTGGTTCTATGAGGATGTCAGCAAGCTGGCCTCGCACGGCCTGATACTGGGCTACGGCGACGGCACATTCGGCCCCAACGACCCGGTGAGCCGCGAGCAGATGGCCGCCATAGTCAAGCGCACCCTGGACTATCTCAACATCAGCGTGCCTGCGGCCCGCGAGATGGATCTGATAGATCTGGAGACGGCCGCGCCCTACGCCAGGGAAAGCATCACCGCGCTGTACAGAGGCGGCATAATAAACGGCATGGGCAACGGCATGTTCGAACCATTAGGCACAGCGAACCGCGCACAGGCCTGCGTAATAGTATACCAGGCCATACGGGCAGCGGGCTTATTGTAATACGCCACGCATCGGCCGGCTTTGCAAGCCGCGGGCTTGGGCGCAAGCCACGCATCGGCCGGCTTTGCAAGCGGAGGCCCTGGGCGCAAGCCACGGCCTGCCGGTTTTGCAAGCGGCGGCCCTGGGCGCAAGCCGCGGCCGACCGGTTTTGCAAGCGGCCAAATGCCAATATTTGTTTGATTTCGCGTTAGATTGTTGATATAATGTACCAGGCGGCCAGCCACTGCTGATGGGCGGCGCGTGCGTGGGTAGGCATGGAACCGGCGCGGCATCAGGCGGGGCGCATATAAGCATATATTAAGAGGCAAAAAGGAGGGATCGTGTTATGAGAAGGAGGAATCGTGTTATGAGAAAGTTTATTTTGCTTGCTGTTTCGGGCCTTTTGGCAGTGTCGATGATGACATCCTGCTCTGGAGGATCAGACGGCAACGGCGGCGGCGATGGGGGCCCGGTGGTGAAAATCGGCGTCTTCGAGCCGCAGTCCGGCGACAATGGCGCCGGCGGCAAACAGGAAGCCCTGGGCATGCAGTATGCCAACGCATTGACGCCTACGGTAGACATAGGCGGGGAGACGTACAGGGTAGAGCTGGTGTTCGCGGACAACCAGTCGGCAAACGACAAGGCGCCTTCTGCGGCGCAGACGCTTGTTTCGGCGGGCTGCTCCGTGGTGCTTGGCTCATACGGCTCAGGCGTGTCCATAGCGGCGTCCGACACCTTCGGCGACGCCGGCATACCCGTCATCGGGGTGACATGCACGAACCCGCAGGTCACGCAGGGCAACAGCCACTATTTCAGGATATGCTTCCTGGATCCGTTCCAGGGCGTCGTCCTGGCAAATTTCGCGAAAGAGATGTTCTCCGCAACCAAGGCCTACTGCCTGGCGAAGCAGGGCGACGACTATTCGGTCGGGCTCTGCAACTACTTCATGGAAGCCTTCGGCCCGGAGAACTGCGTATATGAGACATTCCCCGAAGGGACATCGGACTACAGCTCGTATGTAGCCAACGCCAAGACGGCCGGGGCCCAGGTGTTCTTCTCGCCTGTCTCCACGGAAGCCGCAGCGCTGATAATCGACCAGGCAGCCACCCAGAACCTGGGCGCGCCGCTGCTCGCGGGCGACACATGGGATTCCAACGTCATCCTGAACGCGGCGGAAGGCAAGGACATCGAGCTTTTCGTGACCACCTTCTACCAGGAGGGCGGCGATGCCGCTTTTGACGAGGGCATCAAGGACTGGATCAACAGCGATCAGCAAAATATCGCCAACAACGGCGGCGACGACAAGATCGCGGCCACGTCGGCCATGGGCTATGACGCCTACTATGTGGCGCTTGAGGCGCTCAAGGCCGCAGGCAGCACCGATCCTGGGGATGTCCTGAACGTGCTCAGCGACGTGACTTATGAGGGCGTGTCCGGCGCCATAGCCTTCGACGAGATAGGCGACGCCATACGAAGCATGGCCTACGTAAAGGCCTGCGACACGGACACTGCCACGTGGCGTTTCGTGACGACACAGGGCGTATAGGCAGACGGTTTGTATGGGGCGCAGCGCCGGCCGGCGCGGCGCCCCATTACGAATACGGCATCATGATTTATCGCGATTACGGCATATGAAGATAGTATTGCCCTGCGGGGCAATAATGCTGCGACCTTTTCTTCGGCCAAAGAAAGGAAGCTTATGGGACTCTTTGATGTTATCTTGCCTTATATTCTTTCAGGCATTTCTGTAGGCGGGCAATACGCGCTGATCGCCATCGGCTATTCCATGGTCTATGGCATACTGCGGCTGATAAATTTCGCCCATGGCGACGTTTTCATGGTGGCGGGCCTGATGATGGTCTACCTGGCCGCTTCGCTGCCCATCTACCTAGCCGCCCCCTTGGTCGTTGTCCTGACCGTGGCCTTGGGGTTCCTGATAGAGCGCGCGGCGTACAAGCCCCTGCGCTCGGCCCCGCGCATGTCGGTGATGATCTCCGCCATAGGCGTGAGCTATCTGCTCCAGAACATGGCCCTGTACATTACAGGGGGGCTGAACAAAAATTATCCAGTGATACCATGGATCTCGGATTCCATCACAGTGCTCGGCGCCACCACCAAACGGGTGACGGTCATAACGCCTGTGCTCATGATCCTGCTGGTGATAGCCCTGATGCTCTTGATCAACAAGACCAAGATGGGGATGGCCATGCGGGCTGCGTCCAGGGATTTCGAGACCAGCCAGCTCATGGGGGTCAAGCTGAACTCGGTCATATCCGTGACCTTCGTGATCGGCTCCTTCCTAGCGGCCATAGCGTCAATGCTCTTCTTTTCCAATTACCCTGGCGTCATACCCGCAGCCGGCGCCATGCCCGGGCTGAAGGCCTTTGTGGCCGCCGTGTTCGGTGGCATAGGCTCTGTGGCGGGCGCGGTGCTGGGAGGGCTCCTTATAGGCGTATGCGAGAGCATTATCAAAGGCATGGACACCATACTGGTCCACAGCGGCGCCTTGCAGTCCCCGCTGGAGCTGGCCACTTTTTCCGACGCGTTCACCTTTATCCTGCTCATTGTGATACTGGTCTTCAAGCCGACAGGCCTGTTCGGCGAAAAGGCCACGGAAAAGGTTTAGGGGGTGCGGCATGGAAACAATAAACAAACGCAAGAACCTTAACAGCGCCTGCGCCCTGGCCGTCCTGTTCCTGGTGGTCATACTGATGGATCAGCTCATACGCCCTACCGATTCCATGGCGATGCTGCTGACGGTCATACGCAAGGGCTCCATATATGCGCTGGTGGCGGTATCGATGAACCTGCTGAACGGCTTTACCGGCCTGTTTTCGCTGGGCCAGGCGGGCTTCATGCTGCTGGGCGCATACACCTACGCCATATTCACGATCCCGCTGGACGAACGTGTATTCGTGTACAAATACTATGACTATCTGATAAGCGTCTCGTTCCCGGAGGTACTGGGCAACCTGCTGGGCGGCTTCGGGCTGCTGCTGGGCGTGATCCTGGCGCTGATCCTGGCGGGGCTGGTAGCCGCAGGCGTGGCCTTCCTCATAGGCCTGCCGGTGCTGCGGCTTAAGAGCGACTATCTGGCCATTGCCACGCTGGGCTTTGCCGAAATCATAAGGGCCATATTCATATGGGGCAAGCTGGGGCCATTGACAAACGGTTCCAACCCACTGAAAAGCTATGTGCGGCTAAATGCCTTCCAGCTGCATATAGGCGACACGACCATCAACTTCAGCACCCTAGTGCCGCTGGCCTTCGCCGCGTTCTGCATATGGATCATAGTGCTGCTGGTCAATTCGTCCTACGGCAGGGCCTTCAAAGCGATCCGCGAGGACGAGATCGCTGCCGAGGCCATGGGCATAAACCTTTACAAGCATAAGCAGCTTTCCTTCGTCATCAGCTCTTTCTTCGCTGGCGTCGGGGGCGCGATGCTCGCCATGTTCGCGAGCACTGTGCAGGCGAACAACTTCAAATCCACGATGACCTACGAGATCCTGCTGATAGTGATACTTGGGGGCATTGGCTCCATATCCGGCAGCTGCATAGGCTCATTCCTGTTCATAGCGGCCTCCGAATGGTGGCTGCGCGGGCTTGACAGCGGCACCTTCCTCGGCATTGACGCGCCGGGGGTGTTCCGCAACGGCTTCCGCCTCGTGGTCTTCTCCTTGATAATCATGAGCGTGGTGCTGTTCTTCCGCAGGGGCATTATGGGCGACAAGGAAATCCCGGAGGTGATGGCGCGCATCTGGGGCCGGCTGCGAACGCGGATGCGAGGGCGCGCAGGCAAAGGGGGTGAAGCGGCCGATGGCTGAGAATGTATTGCTGATGGAAGACGTGACCATGCAGTTTGGCGGCGTCGTGGCCGTCGATAACCTGTCCCTGGAGGTGAACGAGGGCGAGATCGTCGCGCTCATAGGGCCGAACGGCGCAGGCAAGACCACCGCGTTCAACTGCATCACCAATGTCTACGAGCCCACCAACGGGCGCATATCCCTGAATGGGGAATGCATAGCGGAAAACCACCCGCAGGGCAAGATGAAGGCCCTTTACAAGGGCGAGAACAGCGGCAAGTACCAGAGGATCGTGCGGCACACGCCCGACCAGATCACCAAGCGCGGCATTGCCCGCACATTCCAGAATATACGCCTTTTCAGTGCGCTCACCGTGTTCGAGAACGTGCTGATAGCCAAGCATATGCGGGCCAGGCACAATGTCTTTACCGCCACCTTCCGGCTCAACGCCAAGGAAGAGAGGCGCATGCGGGAGGAGGCCGCGGCGCTGCTGGAGGAACAGGGGCTGCTGCATCTGAAGGACTCCATCGCGTCGAGCCTGCCCTATGGCCTGCAGCGGCGGCTTGAAATCGCAAGGGCGCTGGCCACGGGGCCATCGCTGCTGCTGCTGGACGAGCCGGCTGCGGGCATGAACCCGCAGGAGACCCAGGAGCTGACTGATTTCATAAAGCAGATCAGGGACAGCTACAAACTGACGATTTTCATGATTGAGCACCATATGGATCTGGTCATGCAGATATCCGACAGGATCTATGTCCTGGATTTCGGCAAGATGATCGCGCATGGCAACCCCAGCGTGGTGCAGCATAACCAGCGGGTCATAGACGCATATTTGGGGGTGGCGGACGATGTTGCAGATTGAGGGCCTGAGGGTCAACTACGGAGGCATAGAGGCGGTCAAGGGCATTTCGCTCGAAGTGCCCGAAGGCGAGATCGTCACGCTGATCGGCGCGAACGGCGCCGGGAAATCGACGATCCTGCGTACCGTGGCGGGGCTTGTCAAGCCGGCCGGCGGGAGCATACGCTTCCAGGGCGAGGAAATCGCGGGCCTTACGCCCGACCGCATCGTCTCCAGGGGCATCACCCTGGTGCCGGAGGGCCGCCGCGTCTTCCCGGACCTGACGGTCCTGGAGAACCTGAAGATCGGCGCCTACCTGCGCAAGGACAAGCCCTATAAGGATCTTGAATGGGTATACGAGCTCTTCCCGCGCCTGGACGAGCGCTCCTGGCAGACGGCGGGCACGCTTTCGGGCGGGGAGCAGCAGATGCTGGCTTTGGGGCGGGCGCTGATGAGCCGCCCGAAGCTGATGATGATGGACGAACCTTCACTGGGCCTGGCGCCCATTATCGTGAAGGGCATATTCGATATAATAAGAGAGATAAACAGGCAGGGCGTCACCATCCTGTTGATAGAGCAGAATGCCAATATGGCCTTGCACACGGCAAGCACGGCCTATGTGCTGGAGACCGGGCGCCTGACGATAAAGGGCGCCGGCAAGGATCTGCTGAACGACGAGGCGGTGAGGAAGGCCTATCTGGGCTGACGCGCGGCCGGCGTGCAAAAGAAAAGTCAGACGCAAGAGACAAATCATGTTTTCATGTAGCGAGGAGGTATGGCTTATGCTGAGGATACTTGCTTCCGACGGGATTGACAAAGACGCCGCAGACGGACTGCGGCAAAACGGCTTCGAAGTGGCCGAGCAGTTTTACGGGCCTGAGGAGCTGGCGGAGCAGGTCAAGCGCTTTGACGCGCTTGTCGTCCGCTCGAAGACAAAGGTGCGGCGCCCGGCCATCGACGCGGCGGCGTCTGCCGGCAGGCTCAAGCTGATCGTGCGCGGCGGCGTGGGCATGGACAACATCGATGTGGACTACGCGCGGTCCAAGGGCATCAGCGTGCGCAACACGCCGATGGCGTCGAGCGCTTCGGTGGCGGAGATGGCCATAGGGCATATGTTCGCCCTGGCGAGGCATATCCACGAGGCGAACGTGACGATGCGCGAGGGCAGGTGGGAAAAGAAAAGCTACGAGGGCGTCGAGCTGGCCGGGAAGACATTGGGCCTGATCGGCTTCGGGCGCATAGGCAAGGAGGTCGCGTCCAAGGCCTCGGCGCTGGGGATGGCCGTGGCATACACGAACAGGAGCGGCCCCAAGCCAGAGAACGCGCCGTACCGCTATCTCCCCTTCGACGAGCTGCTGCAGGCCTCCGATTTCATATCGCTGCACATGCCGGCCGCAGACGGGCCTGTGATCACGGCCGAGTCGCTGGCGAAGATGAAGGACGGGGTCTTCCTGATCAACACGGCGCGCGGCGGGCTGATCCCCGACGACGTGATCATAGAGGCGCTGGAAAGCGGCAAGGCAGCAGGCGTGGCCCTGGACGTGTTCCCGGAGGAGCCGCCCAGCAACGAGGCCATATGGAAGCATCCCAAGATATCATTGACGCCGCATCTGGGCGCGTCTACCATAGAGGCGCAGCGGCGCATCGGCGAGGAGATCAGCGAGATCATATGCGCGCATTTCGCGGCTGATCCCGTCCGTGAATTGAAACATGGCTGATATAAAATATATGGCTGATATAGATATAAAGAAAGTGAGTTCAGTATGGTGACAGTCAAACCATTTTGCGCGGTGCGCCCGGCTGCCGGGTACGCAGAGAAAGTGGCCGCGCTGCCTTACGATGTCATGAATTCGGAGGAGGCGCGGCAGATGGTGTCGGGCAACCCCTATTCATTCCTGCATGTGGACAAGGCGGAGATAGACCTGCCTGTGGGGATGGGCCTTTATGACGAGCAGGTCTACCGCAAGGCGCGGGAGAACCTGGACGGCCTGATGGCCGGCGGGATCCTCATACGCGACCCTGCCAGGCGATTCTATGTGTACAGCCTCACGATGGACGGGCACACGCAGTCCGGCATTGTGGGATGCCCATCCATAGACGACTGCCTGGGCGGCCGCATAAAGAAGCATGAGCTGACCCGCGCGGACAAGGAGGCGGACCGCATCCGCCACATCGATGCGCTTGACGCGAACACAGGGCCCATATTCCTGGCGCATAGGCCCCAGCCGGAGCTGGGCGCGCTGACCGCCGAGGCCATGGAAGCCCCCCCGCTTTACGACTTCGTGGCGGAGGACGGCGTGCGCCATAGGGCATGGGGCGTGGGCGAAGCGGCGACGGAACAGATCGGGCGCGTGTTTGGCGCCATGGACGCGCTCTACATCGCGGATGGGCATCATAGGTGCGCTTCCGCCGTGAAGGTGGGGGCGATGCGCAGGGAGGCCCACCCCGGCTATGCCGGCGACGAGGAGTTCAACTTCTTCCTGGCCGTGATATTCCCGTCGGATCAGCTGCGCATATTCGACTATAACCGCGTGGTCCAGGATCTCCGGGGCATGTCGCCTGCGGAGTTCCTGAAGCGGCTGGAGGAGAAGATGGAGGTGGCGCCGTACAGCGGCGGCCAGTTCAGGCCGGGCAAGAAGCATGAATTCGGCCTCTTCATGGATGGGCGCTGGTTCTGCCTACGGGCCAGGCCAGAGACCATCGACGAGGGGAACCCCGTTTCGCGCCTGGACGTCTCCATATTGCAGGAGCACGTGCTGGCGCCGATGCTGGGGATCGCGGATCCGCGCACGGACACGAGGATAGACTTCGTCGGCGGCATCCGCGGGCTCGGCGAGCTTGAGCGGCGCGTGCAGGGCGGCATGGCGGCGGCCTTCTCCATGTTCCCGACGACGCTGGACGATCTCATGGACATAGCGGACAATGGCATGATAATGCCGCCGAAATCCACGTGGTTCGAGCCTAAGCTCCGCAGCGGCCTGTTCATACACACGCTTGCGTGACGCCGGCAACCCGCCAGCGCCAAAAGTCTGTTTGTACGCAGGGGGCGGCGCTGCCGCCTCTTGCTTGTGTCCGGGCTGTAACAAAAAAGCCCAAAAGCTAAAAATAATCCTTGACAGCGGCATCCCAGGGCATTATAATAAAAACGTTCCGCCAAAAAAGGCGGGCAGCCGGAAGAAGGCGGCGGCGGGAGCCGGCGCGCCGGCACCGAACCTTGAAAACTTCATAGTGTAGAGATTTAGCCAAAGGGTCCGAGAGGATCCGGTTAAGGCTAAAAAAGTACAGCCAATCCA
>JAIRSA010000114.1 GCA_031255695.1 Eubacteriales Family XIII. Incertae Sedis bacterium
GCGGAGCTGGCCGGCGCAGCCGCAAAACGGCGCGGATCCCTCCGCGCCGTTTCTTAGCTATTCGTGTTAAATCCAAGCCGTGCCGAAGGACAATGGGGACGGTACGATCTGTCATTGAGATTGCGAAGGACAATGGGGACGGTACGATCTGTCATTGAGATTGGAAAACATTGAAGGAAGACGTGACAAATCGTACCGTCCCCTGTGTCGCCATATTGTACTACTGCGACCGAGCCGATAAAAGGCGCTCTGGTATTTGACACTTACCGCACACCCTCGTAGTGGGTGGTTTTATGTTCCGCGCAAAAATCGCGCGGAACAGCCTAAAGGCTAAAATAAAAAAGCACCGCCGAAGCGATGCTTTTCCCGTATCAGCCAAATTCCCGAATATTTAGCTAAACGCTGTTTACCTGTTGAGTAGCAGATAGACAATGAACAAAAAGAGGGATATTGAATCCAATAGGGCACATACCTGGGTCACAATTCGTTCAAATAATGCCACCCGTTTCTCTATACGTTTTTTCTTCACTCTGCTTTTCATATGCAACTCCTTCCTTAAAAGTTGTTGCATATAGGAGGGCGCTCACCGCCTCGCAAATTTCTTTCAAGACGACTATTCGGGATCATCATCTCTATAGCACTTTACAATAAATGTAGGCAACCGCACTAAAATTGCCTACAACCTCCCAGAGCAGCGTAGCGGATCATGTGCTGCGCTCCTTTATTATACTTCATCTGTTATATGAACACAAGCCCCCTTGTTCCATCAGGTGTGGTTAACAAGTGATGCTGAGATGAAAAAGTTAGTGCGACCCCACAAGAGGCCATCAGTCGCACTTACCGTTCCCACCAGACAGGCCGCACTTACCGCTCGCAAAAAAGAGCAGACGATGGCGGGGCCGGGGCGAAGCCCCGGCGGGAGAATGAAGGCAGCGCTTCCATATCAGAGCGGGCAGGGCAACGGGCGTGACGAGGGACTCTGCATCATCATGCGGAGCTGGCCGGCGCAGCCGCAAAACGGCGCGGATCCCTCCGCGCCGTTTCTTAGCTATTCGTGTTAAATCCAAGCCGTGCCTGGCGGGCTGCCAGGCTTGCCATGGGGCATAGGGCCCTGTGTGCATGTCTTTTGCCCACTGCCTCCATCATGCGGCCCCCGGCCAGGAAAAGAGTGCGGCAATCCTGCTTACCACACAATCCCGCCCGGATAGTCATTTCCGTTTATCTCAAGGATATTCCTGTTGTACAGCGTCTTCATCGGATATGGCGCCGGCCCGACATTGGGATACTTGCCAGAGAGAAGCACGGAACCCGGTGCCAGCTCAACCCGCGGGGTGCCCAGGATGTGGGTGCCGCCTGTTTTGGCATTGTCCCTGGAAAGGATCGCGGCAAATGCGAAGTCCTGCGAGGTTACTGTCGGCCCAAGAACAGGATCGTCTTCAACGGTTGCGCCCATCCAGATATTGAAGTTCGTATCGTATATGTCCCACCGCTCGTCCGATGGCCTAATATCTACTTCGCCTTCCAGTGTCCCGATATCCCACAGCTTGATGCTCTTGGCCGCGACGCTGATCGACTGATCCCTGACCTTCTCGTCATTCTTGAGCGCGTAGGACGGCGCCGTCTCCTTGCCGTTGTAGAAGATCACATGGTACGGATTGTTGATGGTCACGGAAGCGTTCGCCTCTTCGAGGGCCACTACGGTCTCGGCCTGCCTGTTCTGGGGGGCAGCGACGTAAAGCCTGGCGCCTTCGCCTACCGTAAGCTTGTTGAACGACATAAGCTTCTCGCCCTTGTTCATGGCGCCTGTGAATGTGTAGTAAAGGCTGCTGTTCGTATCGAGCCTGAACTCCCTGGCGTCGAAGAAGGAATTATGGAAATAGGGCCTGTTATAGGACTTAGTGATCCCGCTCGACAGGGTCTCGATCTCCAGAGTGGCATCATCCTGCAATGTCACCATGTACAGCTGGGAAAGGCAGCTGTCGCAGCGGCCGATGTCCTCAGCGATCGGGCCATAGCCTGAATAGTAGGTGTACGAACCAGCCTCAAACACCACGCTGGAGGTGTCGCAGGAGGTCAGCGATGTCCCGATTAAACCTGAATACTCAGACGCCGCTGTCGACTTCGCCCTATGGGTGGAAGGATCTGCATAGTTGTTGACTGTAAGGTTCGCGCCTGACTTGACTACCAGCTGGGAATTCTTGTAGAGCAGCCTGAATATCTCGTTGTAGTCGTCGTTGTCGATGGAGTTTTCCTTTGTGATCTCGACGTTGCCTTCGATGAAGATGAAGCGGGCGGCAACGGCCTCCGAGCTGCGGTTGCACCTGCTCAGGCGCGGGTTAAGGGCGATCTTGCTGTCCTTGACCGTCACCGAGTTGCTCGACAGGGCGCCATAGGCGACGGCAAGCGCCGGGCCGGCGTAATCGACATTGTCGAACAGGACATTCACCCTGTTCTTGCAGTCGCAGGAAATGTGGATGATGCCCAGCTCCTGCGAGCCGTTAAGGTTTATGTTCTTTACGGTGATCTGGTTGAACCTCACATTGGAATTCCGGACCGCGATCTGCGCGCAGCCTATGCCAGCGTTTCCGGGATTCTCGCTGAGGGTATACGTCCTGAGGGTATCGTTCGCGCCAGAGCCGTCTATGGTGAGCTTGCGTTTGTTTTCGTTGATGGTATACGTGGCATCGTTCTTTTTCAGCGTTATGTTCGCCAAGACACGGATGTATGTGACATTCCTGTCCCTAATGGCCGCTTTGAACTGAGCTTCGGTGCGGACGTCCGCTACAACCTCATCTTTGGGGATCTGGTTAAGCGGCGTTGCGAACACCGATGGCGCCATCACGCACATGATGCCCGCGACGGCCATAGTAATGATGAGCAATTTTAGCATCTTTTTTTTCATTTCCATTCCTCCCTTGCAAAATTAATAAAGAAAACATCACAGAAACTTAGGCAAAATGTCTGGCTGCGCGATCCGCCCAAATACTTTTGCGCACTTGAGGGGCGACGGCACGCCATCCACTGCCATGCCATCCATGTGCGCCTATGCCACAGGACCAAGAAATCTAGACATCTGTCCGCCCCGCATAAAAACGGCCTGCCCCAGAAAGCCGGGGCCGTCCGCCCCGCGCAAATGCGGCTCGCCCTCTGCAAGCCGAAAAGCCGCCTGGATTTCTTGCAGTGATTATATCATATATATGTCACTAATATCAAGTATTTTATTAATTTAACCTAGAATCAAATTGGCATGGTGGATATATTTTTTATCTGCCGCGATGGCGCGCCACATTCAAATTTGCGCTCAGGCAATCTTCCGTTGCATAATTTCCAGGAAAAACCGCAACCGTGAGGCTAGATGTAAGGAATAGTTAACAGTAAAAATTATATGAAAATCGTACAAAATTTTGACCCAATTAAACCGAAATTTGCAGCGTTCCCATTGGCGATGCCAGGCTCCAGCGCCTAAACTTGCCGGGGATCCGCCCAAACGCATTGGATTTCCGGGATTCCTGCCCCGGTGCGCCGGCCGGCCGCGGATCAGTGCCATGACCGGCCCGCCGCAACCCCCACACCATCAATCCCGTTGGATCGTGTATATGTTGCGCCACCCCTCGCAGCCGCGATAGAAATCGTTGAATGCCGGATCCACATTGCCCTCCATCGAAGGCGCCGCGGCCGCGCCGTATGTCTTGTAGAACAGGCAGTAGTAGGGGAGTTCTTCGGCCAGCAGCGTATGGATCTGCGAGAATGTGTATTCCCGCTCCTCGCGCGTGTGCGTTGACACGAACCTGTCGAGCAGCGAGTCGAGCCAGCTGTTGGAGTAGCCTGTCAGGCTGCCATATCCCGAATGCAGCATGAAACGGAGATCATAGGCCTCATTGAAGCTCCCCGCGCCCATGTACATGTCGTAGCTGCCCTCCGCAAGCGCCTCGGCAAAGGCCTCCTGCTCGGCGAGGATCAGCTCGCAGGCGAGCCCCAGCCTGTCAAGCGATGTCTGTATGAGCCTTGCGGCCTCCACGCGGGTCTGGTCGCCCGCATTGACCAGGAAACGCAGCCTGGCGCTGAACCAGCCGCCGCTGTCCCCGTAGCCCGTGTCGTAGTAGTCCAGATAGCCGTCATGGTCATTGTCATAGAAGCCCGCTTCCTTCAGCTCTGCCTCAGCCTTCGAAGCGTCCGCCGGATACAGGTCCTCCTGCCCCCCCACGCCCAGGAAGCCAGGGAAATATATAGTGTCGCACAGCACCCCGCTGTTGAAGAAGCACGTCTCAAGCAGCTCCCTGTTGTCGATCGCGTAGGCCACCGCCTTCCTCGCGCCCTTGCGCCCCATAGGGCCGCTGGCGAAATTGAAGCCGATCCATACCGCCTCGTTGGAAACGAAGGACTCGACCTTCACGCCTGGGTTCCTGTATATGGTCTCCCTGTCGCCCTGCCTTGAGACAGCGTAGGATACCGCGTTGATGCCCAGCATGTTGAGCGCGTCCTCGCGAGACGGCATGATCTGGAATATCAGCCGGTTCCCTGGAGGGGCGCCGTAATAGTAGGGGTTGCCGCCGAGGGTGATATGTGAATACGCGTCAAACTCCGCGACAGCGTATGCGCCTGTCCCCACCGGTATGAACTCGTCGTCAATGCTGTGCAGCTCATTGGCATTCCTATAAAGGTGCTCCGGCAATATAGGGAATGTAAAGAGTTCCAGCCCCGTCCTGTCCGTCGTTTTGAAGCTGACAGTCACGGCAAGGGGATCGTCCCTGCTGACGGCCGCCCCCGCGATATTCTCCACATTGCCCGTGAACACATGGTCATAGAGGTAAGTGGTGTAGCATTGGATGCTGAACGCCACGTCGTGCCCGTCGAACGGCTCGCCGTCCTGCCAGAGCAGCCCCCTCTTCAGCTGGAACACCACTGACATGCCGTCGTCGGCATAGCCCCACCAGTCCACAAGCGACGGGACAGTGGCAAGGCTCTTGTCGAGCTCGAACAGGCTGTCGTAGACGAGCTTGTTTATTAGATACGCATCCTCATCCTTTGAAATCAAAGGGTTGAGCGTCCTGAACTTTTCCATCGGGAGCCGTATGTCAGCCGACGCGACGGCGTCCACCTTCGCCTCGCTGTCCCCTCCGCCCAATATGGCGCCGACCCCGCCCCTGCATCCCGCAAGGGACATGACACAAAGCGCTGACACCAATATCAGCGCGGCAAACCTCTTCACCTAAAGCCTCTCTCTCAATATATCGTCCAATTTCCTGTAAAGCTCGCCCAGCCCCCCGGAATTGTCAATAACAACGTCGGCCAGCGCGCGTTTCTCGCCAGAGGGCATCTGCGCGGCCATCCTGCTCCTTATATGCGCCTCGCTGAGATTGTCGCGCTTCTTCACGCGCTCCAGGCGTATCCCCTCGTCCGCGTCGACAAGCCAGACCTCGTCGGCCATGCCGGCCATCCCGGCTTCGAACAGCAGCGGCGCGGCCAGGAACAGGGCCTTCGCCCCTGCGTCCCTGTGCCCTGCGGCCAACTCGCCCATCCTGCGGATTATCCTTGCATGCATTATGCTGTTCAGGGCCGCGCGGGCGCCCTCCGTGGCGAAGGCGATCTCCGCGAGCCGCGCCCTGTCGAGCCCGCCGCCCTCCAGCAGTATGCCGCTGCCGAAATGGGCCACAAGCTCCGCTAGCCCTTCCGAACCCGGCGCCACGATCTCGCGCGCCACCTCGTCCGCGTCGATCAGTATATATCCCTTTTCAGCCAGGTAGTCGGAAACGGCTGTCTTGCCGCTGCCGATACCCCCAGTAAGCCCTATCACTTTCATATTTGCCGCCATTGCGGCCGCCCGGCCGCCACAAAACCCTATGCTAAAACATTGCCCCGCGGCCGCCGCGGAATCCGGTGCTGATGCAGTCCCCAACCGCAACAGTATTCGGTGTGGGGGCGCACCGGCCGCCGCAAAATCCGGTGCTGATGCAGTCCCCGGCCGCCGCCCGCTATTTCAGCGCGTACCAGCTGCCGCCCACGTTCAGTTCCACCGTCAATGGCACATCCAGCCTGAAGGCGCTCTCCATATTGCCCTTCAGCAGCGCCTTGACGGCTTCCAGCTCCTCGGCGGCCGCCT
>JAIRSA010000156.1 GCA_031255695.1 Eubacteriales Family XIII. Incertae Sedis bacterium
TCAAGGGCGGAAAGCGCCTTGTAGAGGATGGTGCCGCCGGGCGTCTCATAGACACCGCGGGATTTCATGCCGACGAGGCGGTTCTCGACAATGTCAATGGTCCCGATCCCGTTGTCCCCGCCCAGCTTGTTCAGCGCCGCAAGGAGATCCACCGGGCCGAGTTTCTTGCCGTCGAGGCCTACAGGGACGCCGCTGGCGAAATCCACTTCGACATATGTGGGGCTGTCCGGCGCATTTTCGGCGGTGACGCTCATCACGTGTATGTCGTCCAGGTGCTCGGACCACGGGTCCTCAAGATTGCCGCCCTCATGGCTGATATGCCAGATGTTCTGGTCCCTGCTGTATATCTTCGCCCGCGACTGATCCACGGGTATGCCGTGCTTTTCCGCATAGTCCAGGCAGTCCTCACGGGACTTGAGATCCCATACCCGCCACGGGGCGATGATCTTTATTGCGGGGTTCAGGGCGTGGATCGTCGTCTCGAAACGGACCTGGTCGTTCCCCTTGCCTGTGCAGCCGTGCGCGATATAGGCCGCGCCCTCCGCCTCGGCTATCTCTACGAGCTTCTTCGCGATCAGGGGCCGCGCCATGGAGGTGCCGAGCAGGTAGTCGTTCTCATAGACCGCGCCTGTCTTCAGCGTCGGCCAGACGAAGCCGGTGAGGAACTCCTCGCGCACGTCCAGCACATACGACTTCGAGGCCCCGGTGCTGTAGGCCTTCTTGTTTATAGCGTCAAAATCGTCGCCTTGGCCGCAGTCGCAGCATACTGCGATCACGTCGGCGTTGTAGTTCTCTTTAAGCCAAGTCAGTATCACGGAGGTGTCAAGACCGCCTGAATACGCCAATACAACCTTATCTTTGGACATTTCTCCACTCCCTTTCTGCGTCCCAGCAGCGTGCCGCTGTTGCCGCCATACAATATCCAGCAATGTATAATTATTCTTTTTTATAAGTATATCATGCGCAATTTGAAAAGGCAAGCGGCGTTGGCTTGTCAAGAATGCGCCCGCTGTGCTATAATAATTGGTATGGAAAACAACTGTCAGGGAGGCGTGGCGGGCCTCAACCACAAAGCCGCCGAGGGGATACGCAGGGCACTGAAACTAGGGAGTATAGAACAGGATGTGCCAATGGCGCGATTCACTTCATTCAGGGCCGGCGGCGCCGCCGAATACCTCGTCACCCCTGGCAATGAGGAAGAGCTGCTTGAGGCCCTGGCCATAATAGCCGGTTTTGGCGTGCCTTTTTTTGTCCTGGGCAATGGCACGAACCTGCTGGTGCGGGACGGCGGCTTTGAAGGCTTCATTATACATATCGGCAAGAATTTTTCGGATATATCGGTGGAAGGCGAGACGTTGAGGGCCGGCGCGGGCGCACTGCTGTCCGAGGCTGCCGGGGCGGCATTGGGGGCCTCGCTCGGCGGGCTTGAGTTCGCCGCCGGCATACCGGGCAGCGTGGGCGGCGCGGTCTCCATGAACGCGGGCGCCTTCGGCGGCGAGATCAAGGATGTGCTTGCCGGCGCCGAACTGGCCTTTGCCGGGGGCGCGGCAGGGCCCTGCATAAGCGAGGCGGGGAACGGCGCGATGGGCTTCTCGTACAGGCGCTGTGCGCTCTGCGAGGCAGGCGGCATCGTCATAGGCGCCGCCATGAAGCTCAGGCGCACGGAGCGCGCGGGCATAGAGGCGGCCATGCGGGACTATGCCCAGAGGAGGGCGGAAAAGCAGCCGCTGAGCATGCCCAGCGCCGGGAGCTTCTTCAAGCGGCCGGAGGGCAGCTATGCCGGCAGGCTGATCAGCGATGCGGGCCTGAAGGGCCTGTCCGTCGGCGGCGCACAGGTGTCAGAGCTGCATGCGGGCTTCATTGTGAACCGGGGCGGCGCCACTGCGGCGGACATATGCCGCCTTATGGAGATGGTCCAGAAAGCCGTGTACGAGCGGTTTGGGGCCGTGCTTGAACCAGAGGTGAAGATTATTGGCAAGGTATAGGCTGGCCTTCGATCTGCATACGCATACCGTGTTTTCCCACGGGAAGGGCACTATAGAGGACAACGTGGCGGTTGCCAGGGAAAAGGGGCTGAAACGCCTGGGGATTTCCGATCATGGCCCAGGGCACGCCCTCTATGGGGTAAGGCGCGGGCGCTTCGCGGAGATGCGCGCGGAGGTCGACAGGCTCAACCGGCTCTACCCCGACATTGAGATCTCCCTTGGCCTGGAGGCGAACATAGCCAGCCCTTCCGGCAGGCTGGATCTGGAGGGGGGCGAGCTGGCCATGTTCGACTATGTCATGGCGGGCTACCATTTCGGCGCCTTCGGCGAGGCGCCGCTCTACGCGGCATCGCTGGCGGTGAGGAACTGGATCGGGGGCATTGCCGGGCGCTGGGGCAGAAAGCTCGTCGCCGCCAATACAGATCTGGTCGAGAAGGCGATCTATGAGAACCGGATTTTTGCGCTGACGCATCCGGGGGACAAGGGCGCCGTGGATATAGAGGCTGTGGCGCGGGCCTGCGCGGCCAGGGGCGTGCTGTTCGAGCTGAATGCGGCGCATGGCGGCCTCAGCGAGGGCGATCTGGCGCTGGCCGCCCGCTGCGGCGTGCGCTTCCTGATAGGCAGCGACGCGCATAGCCCGGAGAGGGTCGGCGAGTTTGGCGGGGCCGTGGGCCTGGCGCTGCGGGCGGGCATAGATCTGGGCAGGATAGTGAACCTGGTAGAGGAAGACACCGGAGACGGGGCCGAAGGCGGGGAGGGGGCCGGCAAATGGATGTCATAATAGTGACCGGGATGTCCGGAGCGGGAAAGAGCAGCGCCTATGGCTGCTTTGAGGATTTAGGGTATTACTGCATAGACAATCTGCCGCCGGCGCTGATAAAGAACGTGATCGATCTGCTGAGCAACGGGAAGCGCAGCGTCAGCCAGGCGGTATTCGTCGTGGACATGAGGGGCGGCGAGTTTTTCAACGATCTCAAAAGCGTGCTGTCCGACATAGACAGTTCGGGCTTCGGATGCAAGGTGCTGTTCCTGGACGCCTCGAACGAGGCCCTGCTCAGGCGCTTCAATGAGACCAGGCGCTCCCACCCGCTCGCCGGGCGGTCGAACCTGGAGGGCATTGCCGAGGAACGCAAGTGCCTCTCGGAGATGAAGCGCATATCAGATTTCGTCATTGACACTTCAAATATGAAGACATCGGCGCTGAAAGAGGCGATACGGAAGCTCTTCCTTCAGGACGCCGACAGCGTGTTCGAGGCCAGCATCATGTCGTTCGGGTACAAATACGGGCTGCCGGCCGAGGCGGACATGGTGTTCGACGTCAGGTTCATCCCGAACCCCTTCTACGTGCCGCAGCTCAAGGAGCTGACAGGCAGGAGCAGCGAGGTGAGGGACTACGTGATGGCGCCTGAGATCAGCAGGTCGTTCAGGGACAGCGCGCTGAAGCTCATACGCGAGCTCGTGCCGTCCTTTTCGAAGGAAGGCAAGTACAAACTGAATATCGCTTTCGGCTGCACCGGCGGCAGGCACCGCTCAGTGGCCATGGCGGAGGCCGTGTATGAGGCGTTGCTGGAGGCGGGATATGAAACATCCCTGGAGCATAGGGACATAGGCGGGATATGAAAGAGGGCGAAAAGGAGAACCGGAGGCGGCTGGCCGTGATCGGCGGGGGCACGGGGCTTTCCGTGCTGCTTCGCGGCATAAAGGGATACGGGGGCGACATATCGGCGATCGTCACCGTGGCCGACGACGGCGGCAACTCAGGCACGCTCAGGGAGGATCTGGGCATGCTGCCGCCTGGCGATGTCAGGAGCTGCATACTGGCCCTGGCCGACGAAGAGAACGCGATGCAGGACATACTGCGCTACCGCTTCAAGGAAGGGCGCCTCACGGGGCAGAATATCGGCAACCTGATGATAGCGGCGCTGAACGATGTGTACGGCAGCTTTGAAGAGGCGGTTTCCAGGCTCAGCGACATACTGAAGATCAAGGGGCGCGTCATACCTGTCACCGAATCCGAGATCAGGCTATGCGCCGAGCTTGACAACGGCAATATCGTCATCGGCGAGTCGAGGATCGCGAAGGCGTCCATAAAGGAAGGCCAGCCGGTCAAGCGCGTCTTCCTGATCCCGGACGGCTCCGTGGTCTCGCGGCATGCGCGGGAGGCGGTGGAAGGCGCGGATCTGGCGCTTATAGGGCCGGGGAGCCTGTATACCAGCATAATCCCGAATTTCCTGTCGGCGGGCCTGAAGGAGGCGCTGGCGGCGTCGAAGGGGCAGAAGGTCTATATCTGCAATGTAATGACGCAGCCGGGGGAGACCGACGGCTTCGGGGTCAGGGAGCATGTAGGCGCGCTGGAGCGGTATATAGGCGAGGGCGTGCTGGATTGTGTGATCGCGAACAGCAAGCGGCTGGATCCGGACAGCCTGGCGCCGTATGTCCATGACGGCGCGTGCCAGGTCCTGCCAGGTAGGGAAGATATAGAATATCTAGAAAATAAAGGGATAAAACTGATCGGCGGCGATTTTATTGAGACGAAAAAAGGCTACATAAGGCATGACTCTGCAATGATAGCGGCGGCGCTGGACGCCAGTATGCCGCTGGGCTTGCACTGATTCAGCATATGATGGGGCTGCGGAAGCCGGGCGCACGGCCGGGCTCCGGCGGCCCAAAAGAAAGGGAAGGGAAAAAAGATGGAAAAACTGATAATAACTGCGGCTATCTGCGGGGCGGAGGTCACAAAGGAGAACAATCCGGCAGTGCCCTACACGGTGAGCGAGATCGCGGCCGAAGCGAAGCGGGCATATGATGCCGGCGCCTCGGTGATCCACCTGCATGTCAGGGAGGACGACGGCACGCCGACACAGAGCAAGGCGCGTTTCCAGGAGTGCATCGACGCCATACTGAGGCTGTGCCCTGACGCGATCGTGCAGCCTTCGACGGGCGGCGCCGTGGGCATGAGCGATCTTGAGCGGCTGCAGTCGACCGAGGTGACGCCGGCGCCGGAATTCGCGACTTTGGACTGCGGGACGCTCAACTTCGGCGGCGACGAGATCTTCGTGAATTCAGACAACACGATATTCAACTTCGCGAAGATCATGAAAGAGCGCGGCATCAAGCCGGAGCTTGAGGTCTTCGACAAGGGCATGATCGATATCGCGATGAAGGCCGACAGAAAGGGGCTGCTCGTGCGGCCGCTGCACTTCGATTTTGTGCTGGGGGTGCAGATGACGGCCACGGTGCGGGATCTTTCCTTCATGGTGGGCAGCATACCGGCGGGCTCGACATGGACGGTGTCCGGCATAGGCAGGCATCAGTTCGAAATGGCCGCAGCGGGCATTGTCATGGGGGGCCACGTAAGGGTGGGCTTTGAAGACAACCTTTATATCGAGAAGGGCGTGCTGGCGAAGAGCAACGGGGAACTGGTCGAGAAGGCCGGGAAGATAGCGGCCCTGCTCGGCAGGGAGATCGCCGGCCCGGCCGAAGCGAGGCGTATACTGGGGCTGAAAAGCAGGTAAAAGGCGAAATGTCATTCTCTTCCGAAACGAAAACCGAACTGGCGCATGTCATGCCGGACAAGGGCTGTTGCAGCATTGCCGAGATAGCGGGCTTTGTGCGCGCCTGCGGCACCATAAGGCTCAACGAGGCCGGGGAGGCCTGCCTTGTCGTGTCGACCGAGAACCCGGCTGTGGCCAGGCATTACAAGACCCTGCTCACGGCCTGCTTCGGCGTGAGCGCGAACATGGCCCTGGGGAGCAAGAGCTTCCAGAAGGCGGGGCACAGCTACGGCATATGCGTCGACGAGGGCGGCAAGGCGGAGATGATACTCCGCAGGATCGGGATATTGGCGAGAGTGGATGGGGGCGACTATATAAATGACGGGATCAGCGAGGCCCTGCTCAAGACAAAATGCTGCCGCAAAGCATGTCTCAGGGGCCTCTTCCTTGGGGCGGGGACGCTGAGCGATCCGGAGAAGGGCTACCATATCGAGATCGCATGCGGCTCGGTGGGTATGGCGGCCGACGTGAAGAGGATATTCAACAGCTTCGTCGATATACACGCGAAGATAGTGGAACGGAAGAAGCGGCTTGTCGTGTATGTCAAGGATTCCGAACAGATCAAGGACATACTCACGCTGATGGGCGCGCACGGGCAGTTGCTGAAATTTGAGGACGTGCGCATAATGAAGGAAATGCGCAACAAGGCGAACCGGCTGTCGAACTGCGACAACGCGAACCTGGACAAGATCGTGCGCACGGCGGAGCGGCAGATCGGCGAGATTGCCAAGCTATCAGGCGGCTGCGGCCTTGATGGCATGCCGCAGGAGCTTTGCAGCCTGGCGGAGCTGAGGATCGCCAACCCGTCTGCCTCGCTCTCGGAGATAGGGGAGATGATGGATCCCCCTATGGACAAGGCCTGCGTATACAGGCGGCTGAAAAAACTGGAAAAGATGGCGGCAGGCGCGGATGGCCGGGGCTGAAGCCGCCGCGTGGCGCGGGGCGCCAGTGCCAGCGCCAGCGCCGGGGCTGAAGGTGCCGCACGGCGCGTGGGCGCCAGGGCCTGGACCGGGGCTGAAGCCGCCGCATGGCGCGTGGGCGCCAGCGCCGGGGCTGAAGCTGCCGCGTGGCGCGTGGGCGCCAGGGCCTGGGAGGCGTGTGGGCGCTAGGGTAAGGGCTGAAGCCGCCATACGGTTTTATGTATTAAAGGAGGGAACATGGATTACAAAAGTGATGTTGAAATAGCTCAGGCTGCCCGTCTGCTGGATATCCGGGAGATCGCGGGGCAGGCGGGCATAAACGACGGCTTCATGGAGCCATACGGCAAAGACAAGGCTAAAATCGGGCTGGGCTTATTGGATCGCCTGGCGCCTGCGCCTGACGGTAAACTTGTTTTGGTAACCGCGATAACGCCGACGCCTGCCGGCGAAGGGAAGACCACCACGACGATAGGGCTTGCGGACGGGCTGAGGCGCATCGGAAAGCGCTCCTTTGCCGCGCTGAGGGAACCCTCGCTGGGGCCAGTGTTCGGGATGAAGGGCGGGGCGGCCGGGGGCGGCTATGCCCAGGTGGTCCCCATGGAGAGCATAAACCTGCATTTCACCGGTGACTTCCACGCCGTAGGCGCCGCGAACAACCTCCTGGCAGCCATGATAGACAACCATATCCACCAGGGCAATGCGCTCGGCATCGATCCAGGCCAGGTCACCTGGCGGCGCTGTGTGGATGTCAACGACCGCCAGCTGCGCAATATAGTGGGCGGCATAGGCGGGCGCGCGAACGGGGTGCCGCGCGAAGACGGCTTCGACATAACGGCGGCCTCCGAGGTGATGGCCGTGCTCTGCCTGGCCACGGGCATGGACGATCTCAAGGAAAGGCTGGAGCGGATAATAATAGGCTATGACTACGGCGGCTCGCCTGTAAGGGCGGGGCAGCTGAAGGCGCACGGCGCCATGGCGGCGTTATTGGCGGAGGCGCTGAAGCCAAACCTCGTGCAGACGCTGGAGCATACGCCGGCATTCGTGCACGGGGGGCCATTCGCGAATATTGCGCACGGCTGCAATTCTGTGATAGCGACCAGGATGGCGATGAAGCTGGGCGAATACGCTGTGACGGAAGCGGGCTTCGGCGCGGATCTTGGGGCCGAGAAATTCTTCGATATAAAGTGCCGCGCCGCCGGCCTGATCCCCAGCGCCGTGGTGGTGGTGGCCACCGTGCGGGCGCTGAAGTACCATGGGGGCGTGCATAAGAGCGAACTCGCGCTGGAAAACCCGAACGCGCTGGAACGCGGCATCATAAACCTCATACAGCATGCCGAGAACATAACGGGGGTATTCGGGCTGCCGGTCGTGGCGGCGATCAACAGGTTCCCCAGCGACACGGACAAGGAGCTTGAACAGACGCGGCGCAGCTGCGCGCAGCTGGGCGTCGGCGCCGTCATGTCAGAAGTGTGGGGCAAGGGCGGCGCCGGCGGCGAGGAACTTGCCGAAAAGGTGGTGGAGCTCTGCGAGGGCCCATCGTCGTTTTCTTACTGCTATAGCGCCGAAAGGCCTATAGAAAAGAAGCTCTCTTCCATTGCGAAGAAGATATACCGGGCGGACTGCGTGGAGATCCTGCCAGGGGCGAGAAAACAGCTGGAAAGGCTCGAGTCCCAAGGCTTCGGGGATCTGCCCGTATGCATGGCAAAGACGCAGTACAGCTTTTCCGACAACCCGGCGCTGTACGGGGCGCCGAGGGGCTTCAAGATCTCCATAAGGAATCTGAAGGTGTCGGCCGGGGCGGGCTTTGCCGTGGCCCTGACGGGGGATATAATGACAATGCCTGGGCTGCCCAAGGCCCCAGCCGCCGAGATGATCGATATTGATCGCGGAGGCAAAATTTCCGGCTTATTTTAGGCGAATGGCAGAAAACGGCTTGACATGCGGTCAATAAAATGTTACTATCTTTATTGCGATGTTTTGAGCGCGGCACACGAAGCGCCCATACACAGGCGCCGCCGGCTGGGCGGCATTTGCCGCCGTTTCGGGCGGCCAGGGCATGGAAAATGCATCGCGGGGCTTATTTGGATGGCGGCGTAGCTTAGTTGGTTAGAGCGTCCGGTTCATACCCGGAAGGTCGGTGGTTCGACTCCACCCGCCGCTACCATTCATGGTGGGTATCGTCAAGAGGTTAAGACCCAGGGTTGTGGCTCCTGTATACGTGGGTTCGAATCCCACTACCCACCCCATATAGTTGTCTATGCTTGATATGACGTTGGGGTATCGCCAAGCGGTAAGGCAACGGATTCTGATTCCGTCATTCGGAGGTTCGAATCCTCCTACCCTAGCCATTGTATTCCACGTTTGCGGGTTTGCGCCCTAAAGCGCAGGCCCGCAAACGCAAGGGGTGCGCCAGAGCGGTGTGCGCCTATGTGTGTTGCGCCCGGCTTCAGCGGCAAAGACAGCTTGGCTCTTGAGTGGCCAGAATATAGGTGTTTCGGCGACATAGCCAAGTGGCAAGGCAGAGGTCTGCAAAACCTTCATCCCCGGTTCAAATCCGGGTGTCGCCTCCAGGAGCAGCAACCCTTGAAGAATACTGCGTATGCGGCCTTCTCAAGGGTTGTTGGATTTTATTTTTGATTTGTTGTTATGGCATGCGGGTACAATATCTAGGAGGGCTTTATGTGGGCAGAATGGCTGAAAGGCACGTGGATGCTGGATTCGTTCATCGGCACGGATGAGGATGGCGCCTCCATCGACATGATGGGACCGGGGGCCAGCGGCTTTATATCTTATTCAGGCGACGGATGGGTTTCGGTCCAGATCGCAGGCGCGGGCAGGCCGCGCTACGATATACCTGACGTGGCGGGCGGCACCGACGAGCAGACATTGGCGGCCGCGCGGGGGCTGTTCGCATATGCGGGGGCCTTCGAAGTCGACGAGGAAAACGGCATTGTCTACCACAATCTGCGCTTCAGCCTGATCCCCAACTGGATAGGCAGCAGGCAGAAGCGCTATATCGAGAAGGAAAGCGAGGACGTGCTTGTGCTGACGGCCGATCCTGCCAGGATGGGCCCAGGCGGCAAGAAAAGGAAGTCGCGCCTGCGCTGGATACGTTTCGAAGGATAATGCGCCGTGCCGGGGCCGCCCAGGCGACGAGTGTGGGCATTGCGCCGAAAGGCATTGGCATAAAAGGGAATGGGGGTGACAGGATCAGATGATGGATATGGACGAAAGCTTTTTCAGATATGTCATACTGGGCAGGACGTACCAACTGCCGTTCATGGACATATCAAGCAAGACGAAGGAACGCATTTTAATGGAAGCGACCATCCTTTTTGCCCAAAATGGCTACGCCGCTGTCTCCATGAGGGATATCGGCGACAAGATAGGGATCAAGCCCGCTTCGCTGTACAGCCATTTTGCAAGCAAAGAGATCCTATGGAAGGAGATACTGGAGCACACGGAGAAACTGTACAAGCTTTATATCGATCTTCTGGGCGAGGAGATGTCAAAGGCCAAGACTTTCAAAGAGGCCCTGGATGTCCTGTTTTTCGAACCCAAAAAACTTACCAATATATTTACCTGCTTCGCATTCAGCCTTGTCATGGTCGAACAGTTTAGGGACGAGCAGGCAGCGGAAATCTACAATAGGACTTTTCTGGAGTATAGTGTGGGCAAGCACAAGGAATGGCTTGATCGGTGCGTGGCGGATGGGCTTGTAAGGCAGTTCGACACGAAGACCGTGGCGACGATGTTCATAAACACCGTCATGGCGGGCCTGAACGCGAAGGTGCAGGAGATCCTGGGGCGCAAGCCGTACTACGATCCGTCTACGATGTATGCGGAACTGGAGAATTTCCTGCATGATGCCTGCACTGCGGGCGCGGAGACATCGTGGCAGGCGTCGTAAATGGCGGAGCGTAGGGCTGCCGGGCAGCCGATGTATAGGAGGGGTTCCCATGCGGGCTCAAAACATCAAGACTAAGTCAGTATCGGCAATGGCGCTATCGGTCCTGCAGTTGGTGGCAGTGATAGCCCTAGTGGGCATATACATAGCGGCAGGGGTGCTGTACGCGATCTTCCTGCCGGAACGGGCGAACGCGGCCATGATAATAGCCACAAGCGTCTATGTATGTGCGTTCATGACATACTATAGCGTAAGGCGGATCGCCACGGTGAAGACCGCGCGGGCGATCACCCGCATGGCGCAGAACTACGGCGGGCGCGTGCCGATCAATGAGGCGGCGACGAGGCTGGGCATCCCAGTGAAGCGGATCTACAAGGATCTGGGCCGCATATTCGGCCTGCGCTATATAGCAAGCGCTTCGATAGACATGGAGCGCAGGGAGATAGTGTTCGACAATGCATGGCAGCCGCAGGGCCAGCCTGAGTACGGCACCGTGCTTTCCCAATCCAATATGTGGAGCGTCGCGCCGATCGTGGCCTTCGTGGGCGTGTGGATGAACGCCGCGACCTTCCTGGATCTGTCGGTGACGGCGGATCTGGCCGTGGCTGCGGTCGTCTCTGTGGCGCTGCCGCTG
Organism: Eubacteriales Family XIII. Incertae Sedis bacterium; assembly: GCA_031255695.1. Classification (GTDB taxonomy): domain Bacteria; phylum Bacillota; class Clostridia; order Peptostreptococcales; family Anaerovoracaceae; genus JAISED01. The sequence goes on from JAIRSA010000156.1 coordinate 11,001, forward strand.
ATCATGTTCATCGCGCTGCCTAGGTGCAAAAAGCTTGTCGAGACGGAAATAAAGCCTGAGCCGGTGCAGCCTTATAGGACGGGCGACGCCGATATCGACGAGAAGATGAACGAAGCGGCCGGGCATATCGCCGAACTGGGGAGGCTGGCGAAGCTGCTGGCTTCAAGCGAGATCGGGGCCCGCCTCAATGTGGTTTCCGGCATTGCCCAGGAAATATTGCAGCATCTCAAGGATCATCCGGAAAAGATCAAGAATTCCAGGCAGTTCATGAATCTGTACCTGCCGTCCAGCATAAATGTCTTCAGCGAGTACGCCGCGCTGTCGGCGCAGCCCGTGAAGACCAGCAATATCATCGCGGCCCTGAAGAGGATCGACGAGTTTTCGGGCCGTGCCGTGCTGATCTTCCGTAGCGAGCTCGACAATCTCTACATGGACAAAGCCGTGGACATATCGGCGGAGATATCAGTGATGGAGGCCATGGTCCCTGGGGCCGATATCATGGCTGCGGCAGCGGAGGCACCTGCGGCGGGGACAGCGCCTGCGGGGCCTAAAGCGGCTGCGGCTGCGCCTACGGGGGCTAAAGCGGCAGCGGCCGCACCTGCGCCAAGGGCGGCAGCGCCTGCGGAGCCTAAAGCGGCTGCAGCTGCGCCTACGGGTGCTAAAGCGGCAGCGCCCGCGCCTGCGCCAAGGGCGGCGGCAGCGCCTGCGCCTGCTGCAAGGGCGGCGGCAGCGCCTGCGGCCACCGCGCCCGCATCAAACAATACGCCTGCCGCCGCGAGCGAGGCGCCGTGGGATAGAGTCAGCGCGCCGCGGATGCCTAGCAAGCCGGCAGCCCCTGCAAGGGCTGTAGCGCCCGCGCCCGCAGCCAGCAAGACGCTTGCGCCGGGGACGGCGTATGCGGCCGCCAAAGCGTCTGCGGCGAACAAGGCCCCTGCGGCCGCCACGAGCGAGGCGCCATGGGACAAAGTGACCGCGCCGCAGATGCCCATCAAGCCGGCAGCCCCTGCGGGGGCTGTAAGGCCCGCACCCGCAGCCAGCAAGACGCTTGCGCCGGGGACGGCGTATGCGGCCGCTAAAGCGTCTGCGGCGAACAAAGCCCATGCGGGGGCTGCGGCAGCCGCCGCGCCGCAGACGGGCAGCAATGCGCCATGGGACACAGCCACAGCGCCACAAACAGCCGCTAAAGCCCCGGCAGGCCCCACTGCCCCCAGAGAGGGCGACAGCAGGGCCGCCAACGCAACTGCCGGCAGCGGCAGCATAAAATAGGAGGTTCTTATGAGCGAGAAAGGCATACCGGTCCTGACATTGGATACGTTTGGGGCGGAAGGCACACAGCCGCCGGATGGCGGCACGGCCGCCGCCGCACAAGGCGCGGCAGGGAGCCTGACGGAAAACCCGCTGTCGCCGCAAGAAATGGCGGCAGTGCACGAGTTCGCCAAAAAGATCAACATAAAAAACTCGTCAGAGATCATCAACTACGGCTCGTCCGCGCAGACGAAGATGACCGCCTTCTCGGAGAGCGCGCTTGAAAAGGTGCGTACAAGGGATATGGACGAGATCGGGGGCATGATCGCGAACCTTGTGGGGGAGCTGCGCGGCATAGGCAGCGACGAAAAGCGGGGCGGGATATTCGGCCTCTTCAAGAAAGCGGAGGATTCTGCGGCGAGGATCAAGGCCAACTATGCCACAGTCGAGAAGAATGTGGACAGGATCGTGGACTCGCTTGAGACGCACAAGCTGACCCTGCTTCGCGACATCGCGGTAATGGACCAGCTGTACGAGAAGAACCTGGAATACTACAAAGAGCTCACTATGTACATACTGGCGGGCAAGGAGAAGCTGGAACAGATCCGAGCCACCGAACTGCCTGAGCTGCAGCGCAGGGCGGCTGCGAGCGGGGAGCAGGCCGATGCCCAGGCGGCGAAGAACCTGGCCGAACAGTGCGACAGGTTCGACAAAAAGCTATACGACCTTGAGCTGACCAGGACGATCACCATGCAGATGGCGCCGCAGATACGCATGATCCAGAACACGGACGGCATCATGGTAGACAAGATCCATTCGTCTGTCGTCAACACGATACCGCTCTGGAAAAACCAGCTCGTGATCTCACTGGGGCTTGCCCATTCCAAAAGCGCCATCGAGGCGCAGCGGCGCGTGTCCGAGACTACAAACGAGCTGCTGAAGAAGAACGCCGACATGCTGAAAACGGGCACGGTCGAGGCGGCGAAGGAAGCGGAGCGCGGCATTGTGGAAATGGAGACCCTGCGCTATACAAACGAAGCGCTTATAAGCACGCTGGACGAGGTGCTTGAGATACAGCGCGACGGGCGCGAGAAGCGCACCGCCGCCGAAATGGAGCTGAGGGAAATCGAGGGGACCCTGAAGAACAAGCTGCTGGAAATAAGCAAAGGCTCCTGATCGGGCTACCTCAAAAACCTAAATACGCCGCGCACAAGGCCGAGTATCTTCACGTCATGCAATATGATGGGGCTCATCGCCTGGTTTGCGGGCTGGAGGCGGATCCTGCCGTCTTCTTTGTAGAATATCTTGACTGTGGCCTCGTTCTCGAAGCCGTCCACCATGGCGACCACGATGTCGCCATTGTTTGCTGTCTCCTGCTGCCTGACAAGTATGTAGTCGCCGTCATGTATGCCGGCCTCTATCATGCTTTCGCCATGGACCACAAGCATGAAGCTGGCGCCTGACGGCATGAAGCGGGCGGGCACGGGGAAGGAATCCTCCACGTTCTGTGTGGCAAGCACAGGCTCGCCTGCGGTTATGCGGCCGACCAGCGGGACTTCGACCACCTCGCTTTGTTCCAGGCCGCGCAGTTCCGGCGCCATAGGGGCGGCCGCCGGGGCCTCGCCCTCGAAGGCAAGCTCGGTCAGCATCATGGCCCTGGTCTTCAGAGGATCCTTGCGTATATAGCCCTTGCGTTCGAGCTGGGCGAGATCGTTGTGCGCCGTCGAAGTGGACTTTATGTCTATAGCGGCGCAAATCTCCCTCACCGTGGGGGGATAGCCCTTCTTCTTCAGCTCGCTCTTCATATAATCCAGGATCTGCCGTTCGCGTTTTTTCAATTCCATGTTGCCGCTCCTTTCTTTCTAAAAAGATTATAGCACAAAGGTTTGAGGGTGTAAACATGTGTTCTGCTTTTTCCGGAAATTCACAGTCTGCATACAGTCTGCATGTGCCCAGGCATATGCCCACTTGAAGAGTATTAGAATGCCGCTTTACAAAGTCAGGGACATGGGTTATAATATAGAGCGAAGTTAGCCGTATCTAACGTGGTGCGGGGCGCTTCGCTGCGCACGCCCCGCCGGCCGCTTGCATCGCCTGGGGCGCTTCGCTGCGCACGCCCTGCCAGCCGCGCGGCGGCAGGCGGATATATTATGCAGAATGGGAGAAAACATTATGAAAAACCGTGTATTCACTGGAATAGGCGCGATCATCCTGGGGCTGCTCGTCTCGCTCGGCCCGCAATACCTTTTCAGGCTGTGTGCGCCGCTGGCGGACGGCAGCTTCATGCGCTGCCACTGGACGGGGCAGGCCGAAATCGGGCTAGGCGCCCTCATCGCCCTGCTCGGCCTGGGGCTCGCCCTGTCCCCGTCAGCCGAGGTGCGCCTTGGGCTCAGCGTGGCCGCGATCCTCGCCTGCGCCGTCGTCATATTGATGCCGAACACGCTGATCGGCGGCTGCGGCATGCGGTCCATGGCCTGCCGGGCGGTGACATTCCCCGCGCTGACGGTGGCCGGCACGCTGGGCATGATCGGCTTCGCCGTCAATGCGCTCTATCTATATCGCGGGCAGAGAAGAAAGGCGGCGCTGCAATGATGGAGGAGGGGCGCATGACATTTTGGGGCATCGCCCTTTGCAACCTGAAGCGCCGGCCCTTCCGCACCGCCTGCCTCGTCACGCTTGTCGCGGCGCTCGCCTTCGTCCTGTTTTCGGGCTCCCAGATCACTGGCAGCGCGTCGAACGGCGTCGATGGCCTGTCGAAGCGCCTGGGCGCGGACATACTGATCGTCCCCAAGGGCTATGACCAGAAGCTGGAAGGCATACTGCTCCGAGGCGAGCCGAGCGCCTTCTACCTGGACGCATCATGGATCGAGAAGATCGCCGGCATCGAGGGCATTGAGGCCGTGTCGCCGCAGCTGTTCGTCGCATCGCTGAACAGTTACTGCTGCTCCGTCCCGCTCCAATTGATCGGGTACGAGCAGTCCACGGACTTTATAGTGGAGCCTTGGATCAAGACGGCGCTGCCGAAGGCCCTCGCCGATGACGAGATCGTCATCGGGGGGCTGATAAGCGGGCGCACGGGCGACAAGATCACCTTCTTCGGCCGCGAATACCGTATAGCGGCCAAGATGGGGAATACCGGCACGGGCTTCGACGCCTCCGTTTTCATGAACATGGACGCGGCGAGGGTGGCCGCAAGCGACTGCGCTGAGAAAACCGGCGCGGCCCCGCCGCCGGACGGGAGCGTCTCAAGCCTCGCCGTGATAGTGGCGGAGGGCTTTACCGCAAGCGGCGTGACGGGCAGGATCAACAACGAATTCGATTATGGCAACAGCGGCGTCGTGCCTGTCGCCGCCAAGAAGATCGTGGACGGCGTATCGGGTGGCCTGCGCGCGCTTACCGGCTTTTTCGGGGCGCTTTCCGCCATCTTGTGGGCAGTGTCGCTATTGGTGCTCTGCATCGCCTTCTCCGTCATGTCCAATGAAAGGAAACGCGAGTTCGGCATACTGCGCTCGCTCGGCTTCACGAGGAAGCGCCTGGCCGCGCTCGTGCTATTGGAATCAGGCGCCATAAGCCTGGCCGGCGGGGCGATCGGCATACTGCTTTCCGCTGTGATGCTGCTCCCGTTCCAGACATATATCGGGGAGGCGGTCAATATGCCGTATATGCAGCCGACGCCGGCGCAGTTCGCCGCAACGGCCGCCTTCGCCTTGCTGCTGTCGTTTGTGACGGGGCCGCTGGCTTCATTGCCGCCCGCCGTCAAGATCGGGAGAAGCGACGCATACACAGCTATCAGGGAGGGCGGGCTATGATTATCGAAGCGCAGGGTATAAAGAAGGCGTACCAGCATGAAGACAGGCTGTTCATGGCCGTGGATGATGTTTCCCTGTCGATCGGCGAGGGGGAGTTTGTCTGCATAGAGGGGCGCTCTGGGAGCGGCAAAAGCACGCTGCTGAATATCATGGCGGGGCTACTGGCCCCGACGGCGGGCAGCGTCGCATTCGAGGGCAGGGAATATGGCGGCATGGACGACAGCGGGCTGTCTGAGCTGCGCCGCACGCGGCTCGGATACATCATGCAGGGATACGGCGTGCTTCCGAACTTCACGGTGCTGCAAAACGTGCTCCTGCCGTATGTGCTGTCCGGGCGTGGCGGCGGCCTCGCCGAAAGCGCCCTTGCGATCCTGGAACAGGCAGGGATCCGCCAGCTGGCCCAGCGCTATCCGTCCGGGCTTTCCGGCGGCGAGCTGCGGCGCGTGGCCATAGCGCGGGCGCTGCTCATGTCGCCACGCCTGTTGATCGCGGACGAGCCTACGGGCGACCTGGACGAGGAAACCGCGTCGGGGATCATGGGGCTGTTCGCTGCCGCCGCGAAAAACGGCACGGCGATACTGATGGTGACGCATGACAAGGATGCCGCAGGCTACGCGGATCGCATCCACACGATGAAGGCAGGGCGCCTGGTCCCCGATGCCGGATCTGGGCAGGCCTAGTGAAAACCAGCGAGATCTGGCAATAAGCAGCTAGAGCCATCAAGACTGTAAAGAAAATATAAAGAAAAAATAAAAAACAATACTATTGTATCTGGAATGGCGATGTGATAAAATCATTCGGTATAGTGAACAATGATTATTGCACATTTTGCCCATTTTTTTGTTGATTTTGTTTTGCCTGGGCGGATCGCTTTGATACTGGCCAGGAGGATTCAGAAGGGACTGAAAGGGACTGTATGCATGCGCGCCGGGTGGCGATGGGATCGCCTGGGGTGCAGGAGGAATAGGGGGAAGATTTCCATGGAGCCAATTGCCCATTTGCGAGGGGTAGGCGCTTTGCGCGCCCTGCTTGAAAAATTTTTTAAGGGACCGATCGTCTTGAGTGCCGTGCTGGCTATAGCCTTGAATTTCGTGATTGAGGCTGCGGGCAGGCATTCCGTAGTGGAGGCCATGGGCTTCGCGTATGCGCGGCCTGCGGTGTTCCTGCTGAACGCGATGATCATATTTATCACGCTTTTGACCGCCATGCTCTTCCGCAGGCGTATCCTTGTATACGCTGTGTGGTCAGTGTTCTGGCTGTCGCTCGGCGTGACGAACGGCGTCATACTTTCGTACCGCATGACGCCATTTACGATGAAGGATCTGTCGATGCTGGAGTCGGGCATCACGGTCGTGCCGAGCTATCTGTCCAAGATGCAGATCGCGGCGGTGATCGTGGTTATGGCGGCATCCGCCCTCCTGTTCATCGCGCTATTCATGTTCGCGCCGAAAAAACAGGGGCGCCTGCCGCGTGTCAGGAATGCCTGCGTGTTTGCCCTGGTATTCGTCATGTCGGCCGGCGTCATGGTTTCCGCGGTGAAAACCAACGTGGCGGGGACTGTCTTCGGGAACCTCGCCTATGCGTACAAAGACTACGGGGTGGCCTACTGTTTCATGAACACATGGCTCAATACTGGGATCAAACGGCCTTCGGGCTATTCAGAATACAGCATGAAGAACATATTCGACGAGGGCGAGCTTTCGTCTATGGGCTCTTATGAGCTGTATTCCGACGCGGAGGCGTCGGCCTTCACGAAAACGCTGCCAAACATCATATTTCTGCAAATGGAGTCATTCATCGATCCGAGCGAGATAAAGGGGCTCACGTATTCGGAAGAGCCTGCGCCGTGGTTCCACAGCCTGCGCGAGGGCTATTCGTCAGGCTACCTGACAGTGCCTTCGATAGGCGCGGGGACGGCGAACACGGAGTTCGAGGTCCTCTCCGGCATGAGCACCAAATTCTTCGGCCCGGGCGAATATCCGTACAAGTCGGTGCTGAAGGACGTGCCTTGCGAGTCGCTAGCCTATGATCTGAGGGATCTGGGCTACACGGCCCACGCCATACATAACCACAGGGGGGCTTTCTACCATAGGAACCAGGTGTTCGCCAACCTGGGCTTCGACACATTCACCTCGCTCGAATATATGAACGGCGTCTCCAAAACGCCCCGCAACTGGGCGAAGGACGATGTGCTTCTGGAGCAGATCAAGGGGGCGATGGATTCTACGGAGGGGCAGGATTTCGTATTCGCGATCTCCGTCCAGGGGCATGGGAGCTATCCTGAGAAACGCATGGTGGAAGAGCCCTATGTGAAGGTTTCGGGCATCGATACGGAGGAGGAGACGAATTCATTTGAATATTACATACAGCAGATACGGGAGATGGACAGTTTTCTGCGCGATCTGACCGAAGAGCTTGACGCCATGGATGAAGATGTGCTGCTGGTGATATACGGCGACCATCTGCCCGCGCTCGACATCGACGACAGCGATATGAAGAACGGCTCGTCGTTCGAGACGGAGTATGTGATATGGAGCAATTACCCGCTTGAGAAGGAGAACAAGGATCTGTACTCGTACCAGCTGGCCGCCGAGGTGGAGTCGCGCCTGGGCATGACGAAGGGCACGCTTATGGCATACCATCAGCGCCACAAAAATGACAATTTTTACCTGGATAAGCTGAGGAAACTGCAGTATGACATATTGTACGGGGAACGTTATGTGTACGCGGGAAGGAAGGCATTCGAGCCGACGGAGCTCCAGATGGGCTTTGCGCCTATCAGTGCCGTCAAGGCTGTGAAGATAAATGACACATATTATATATACGGCAGCGGCTTTACGCCGTTCAGCAAGGCGATGGTGGACGGCAATGTCATAAAGACTGAGTTCATCTCGCCGAACCGGCTGGCCGTGCGCGGGCATCTGGCGAAGCGCGATTTGGACAGGCTGCAGATCGGGCAGGTGGGCAAGAACGATGTGGTCCTCAGCGCCATCGAGCTGGGCGGCGGCGGAAAGGGCGGCGCGGCTGCCCCGCACGGCAGCGACGCGGAGGCCGAATAGCGCCCGCCGGGGCGCGGCTGCAAAGCGCGTGTGCCCCGCCGGGGCGCCCGTCGGCTTCGGCCACAGCGCTTCCGGCTGCACTAGGCGTCCGCCTACACCGGCCGCAGCGCATGTGCCCCGCCGGGGCACCCGCCGCAGCGCCCGCCCGCCGAAATCCGTTAAAGCAAAAACGCTTTGCAGGCACATGGCCGAAGGGCTGCCTGCAGAACAGTATAGTACTGTTCTCCGATTAGAACGTAGATAAGATTTGCGCGATGATTTGCCGTCCTGCTAGGCGCAAAACGCAGGCGAACCCGGAGGTTCGGCGAGGCTTTGCAACGACGCAGGAGGGCGAATCAGCCGCAAAGATGTCACGTTTTTAATCGGAGAACAGTACAAGAATAAGGAGCGGGGCATGATCGCAGTACAGGGAGTATCCAAACGC
>JAIRSA010000070.1 GCA_031255695.1 Eubacteriales Family XIII. Incertae Sedis bacterium
AACGGAGGTACAGATAAATGGTATCAAAAGAGAAACTGGAAAGGATCAACGAGCTCGCGCGGAAATCCAAGCTCACGGGCCTCAGCCCTGAGGAAAAGGAGGAACAGCAGGCCCTGCGCACGGAATATCTGGAAAATTTCAGGAAGAGTTTCAGGGATCAGCTCGAACACATCCATATCGCCGACGCCCCCTCGGACGACGGGCAGGCCTAATCGGCGCCAGCGGAAGCCACCGCCGCCATTGGCGCGGCTGGCATCAGCGGGCATTGTAAATTGACCTTAACTCCTCCAATAAAAAATCTGTTTACTTTCTCTGAATTGCTGGTATATATAAGCGTCCATACAATACTGATTTTGAATGACGGCGCCAGGCCCCGCCTACATAGGCGGGTTTCAGCTTACTGGGCTGCGTTGCAAAGCCTCGCCGGATCCAAGGGTCCGCCCGCGTCCCACGCCTTGCCCCGCGAAAAACCCCATCCGCCCCGCCAGCATCCGAAGTCAGCAAAGCCACGGTATTTTTAAGGAGTAGGATATGAAGCGACAAGTATACCTGGACTATTCCGCGACCACGCCGGTCAAGGATGAAGTCCTGGAAAAGATGATACCATATTTTACACAGAGTTTTGGCAACCCTTCAAGCCTATACACAATCGGGCAAAACTCGAAACAGGCAATAGAAGAGGCGCGCGAACAGCTTGCTGCTTTGATCGGCGCCGATCCAAAGGAGATCTTCTTCACTTCGTCAGGTACAGAGGCCGACAACTGGGCAGTCATAGAGGCCGCCGAGTCGAGAAAGGGCAAAGGCAGCCACATAATAACCAGCAAGATCGAGCACCACGCGCTGCTGCATTCCGCCGAATACCTTGAAAAACGCGGATTCGACGTGACCTACCTTGATGTCGACAGCCAGGGCTTCGTCGATCCCGCCGCGCTTGAAGCAGCTATAACCGAGCGCACCACGCTGATAAGCATCATGTTTGCAAACAACGAGATCGGCACCATAGAGCCCATTGCCGAGCTCGCTGCGATAGCCAAAAAGCACAATGTGGTTTTCCATACCGACGCAGTCCAGGCGCTGGGCAACGTCCCCATAGACGCCCACGCCCTCGGCATAGACCTGATGTCCGTGTCGGCCCACAAGATCTACGGGCCTAAAGGCGTCGGCGCCCTGTACATCAGGAAGGGCCTCCCCCTGCCAAGCCACATGCACGGCGGCGGCCAGGAGAGCAAGAAGCGCTCTGGCACCGAAAACCTGCCCGGCATAGTCGGTTTCGGCAAAGCGGCCGAACTGGCGCGGGAGGGCCTTGCCGAACACATCGAGCAGGTCACGGCGCTCCGCAACTATTTCATCAACAGGGTACGCGCGGAGATACCCGACATACACGTCAACGGCGACATAGAGCGCCGCCTTCCCGGCAACGCGAACATCACCTTCGAGTTCATAGAGGGCGAGGCCCTGCTGCTTTTGATGGATCTCGACGGGATCTGCATTTCGACGGGCTCCGCATGCTCGTCGGCATCGCTGACGCCGTCGCACGTGCTTACGGCGCTGGGGATGCCCGCAGAGATAATACACGGCTCCATCCGCTTCACGATAGGGGACTTCACGACAAAAGACGATTTGGACTACACCATCGAACGCCTCATCCACAATGTGGAAAAACTGAGAGGCATTTCGTCAGTATCAAAAGAGAAAGGTTGGCAAATATATGGCGCTGTATAATGAAACAGTAATATCGCATTTCACTAACCCGCACAATGTCGGCGAGCTGCTGGAGCCGGATGGCGAGGGCACATACGGCAGCCCCGTATGCGGGGACATGATGAAGATTTCGATCAAAGTCGAAAACGACGTCATCGTCGATGCGAAGTTCAAAACATTTGGCTGTGGCTCCGCGATCGCTTCCTCAAGCGTCGCCACCGATATGATAATCGGCAAGACGATCGAGGAGGCGCTCAATGTCACGAACAAAGACGTGCTCGACGAGCTTGGCGGCCTGCCCGCTATAAAGGTACATTGCTCTGTTTTGGCGGATCACGCGATACGCTCCGCCATATACGACTACGCCCAGAAGCACGGCAAGCATTACGCCGGCCTGGACGGCTTCGATCCCCATGCCGACGCCGACGACCACAATCACGGCTGCGACATGGAAAACCACTGACATCGCCGCTTCGACAGGCGCCACGGCACAGGCGCCGGCGATCAGAGACACAGGCATATCGCGGCATGGGACGCCATTGGCATTGCCGCTTCGACAGGCGCCACGGCACGGGCGCCAGGCCGCAGGCATCACCGCCTGCGGTCTTTTTGTCATATATCTATGTGTGGCCAGCCCAAAAAGGCCCAAAAACTATATTTTAATTGTAATCGACCGATTAATATAGTAGAATGATATTGATGGCTGCGCGTTTTGTCCGTGACAGCCCTTACAAAGCCGCCTGTTTTCATTGGGTGTGCGGGCATAATCGGATATTGTGGGCTCTACTATTCATTCTGGCTGAGGTGGACAATGCACAAATGGTTATTGCTGGCATTCTTGATATTCTGTTCATTTGCAGTGCTGCCTGCGGGCTCTGTTTACGGTGCGTCGTACGAACTGGAGCATGAGAGCGTCTTGGGGCTTTCCGTCTCGTATGTGACAGTCAACATGAGCGACAGAAGCATTCACCCTGTCCTGATGACGGGGGACGGGGCACTCGGCTCTGGCGGTTCCGTCGCTTCGATGGCCGCTTCGGCAAAGGTTTTCGCGGCGGTGAACGGCTCGCGCTCTGAGTCCCACAATGGGCTCACGGCCCCTTTGGGCCTGCTGATGCGCGATGGCAAGCTTATCCATAGCAGCAACATAGGGGCGGCCGCCGGCATCACGTCCGACGGCAAGCTGATCGTGGACAGGCTCACTTTCGACTTCTTCGGATATGTAAATGGTGAGTACCGGGCTATACCCTGGAGCCTCAACCATCCGAACTCCGAGAACGAGGCGATCACGATCTTCACGCCGGACTACGGCGCCCCGGCCTATATCCCGGCAGGGGGGAGGGGGGTCGTCGTGAGCGACGGCACTGTCATCCGTTTTGCCTCATCCAGCTGCGATGTGCCGCCAGACGGCTTCGTCATAGCGTACAACCAGGATGTCGTCTACCTGGTGGATGACCGTTACAGGATAGGCGACAAAGTAAGCTACGACTATCAGACCAACACAACGTTCACGGACGCCAAGGACTGGGAGAAGGTGTACGTTGCGGTCGGCGGCGGGGCCAGCCTGCTCATCAAAGGCGAGATCACGGCTGACGGCCGCAGCGAGGGTTTTTCCGACAGCAAGTTCGGCACCGAGCGTATCGCGCGTTCCTTCATAGGCGCCCGGTCCGACGGCAGGATAATAATAGGCACACTGAACGCCTCGAATATTGCCGAGGCTGCGGCGGTATGCAAGTCGCTCGGCATGGTGGACGCGATGTGCCTGGATGGAGGGGATTCATCCGCCCTGTATTTCGAAGGGGAACCGATCAGGGCGGGCAGGAATGTAAGCAACGCGATCGGCTTTTCTGGAGCGGGCTATGAGCCGCCTTCGCCGGCAGCCATGGCTGAGGCCGTGCTGAACGACCAGAAGATCTCTGTAAACAGCGAGGCCGCGACACTGAGGGCCTACAACATCGACGGGAACAACTATTTCATGCTGCGCGACATAGCGGTACTGCTCGCCGGCACAGAATACAGGTTCAGCGTCGATTGGGACCAGGCCGCAAATTCCATATCGCTCAGGAAAAACGGGCATTACATGCGCAATGGCACAGAAATGAAACGTGGCAGCGGGGGGGCAGCCACACGCCGCATACCGGCCGGCTCAGCATCGCTGTTCGTGGACGGGACGCGGCAGGATTTCACGGTTTACAATGTCGATGGGAGCAATTATTTCAAACTGCGCGACTTAGGCAAGGCCCTGGGTTTCCCCGTAGAATGGAATGAGGCCTCACGTACTATAGTAATATAATCAGTAATATAATTGCAGATTGACAGGGGGCGCCATGGCTTTATGCCTGGCAGATCAGTACCAAAAGGGGCAGGGGATAATGAACTTTTTATCGTTTTTTTTGAAAAAACTGGGTGTTTATTCACGAGTTCCGTCTGTCTACGGGGCAAACAAGGGCAAAGGCAAGCGTAGGGGCAAGAAGGCAGAGGCGGGCGAAGATCCAGCGGCGACAGCGCCGGCGTCCGAAGGCAAAGGCGCGGAAACGGCAGCCGAAGCCACAACGGCGGCGGCCGGGAGCATGGGAGCGGAAGCTGCGGCGGGCGCCACGGCTGAGGCCGGCGAGATCGCGGATGCGACGGCGGCCGGGAGCGCAGGCGCGGAAGCTACTGCGGGCGCCACGGCAATGTCGGAAGGCGCAAGCGCCGAGGCCGAGGCCGGCGAGATCGCGGATGCGGCGGCGGCCGGGAGTACGGGGGCGAAAGCTGCGGCGGGCGCCACGGCAATGTCGGAAGGCGCAAGCACCGAGGCTGAGGCCGGGAGCACGGGGGCGAAAGCTGCGGCGGGCGCCGAGGCTGAGGCCGGCGAGATCGCGGGCACCGATGCGGAAGCTGCGCAATCAGCCGGGAGCGCGGGCGCGGCGTTGGAAGCTGCGGTCGATGCGGATGCTGATGCCACAGTGGCTGAAGCGGCAGACGAAAGCGCGGCAGCGGAGGCCGAGGCTGCGGCAGACGAAAGCGCGGCTGCGGAAGCTGCGGCAGACGAAAACGCGGCAGCAGAAGCTGCGGCAGACGGCGCGGATGCCCACGACGTCGATCCTATCATTGAAATACCATTGGTGCCTAACCAACAGGCGCCTGACGGGCCGGACGGCGAAACGCCGGATGCGGCCAGGAATGGCATACTGGATATGCTGGCCAAGGCAGCCCGCCTGATCAAGGGCCTGCCCATTGCCATTGCTGGCGCTTTCAAAGGCATCAGGCTTCCAGCACTGAAAATAGGGAAAACCGCCAGGGATGGCGGGCATCCGGTGGACGCGGACGCCATGTCGGATCCCCTGGATATAAGCGAGGCTCTTGCGGACGCAGCGCCGTCCATGCATGCGCCGCCACCGATAACGCCCGCGGTCAAGAACAAGCCTGTCAAGAAGGCCACCGTAAAACGCGGCGCTGACGGGAGCGAAAGCGAAGGCGAAGAAAAACAGAATGCCGCCGCATACGCGCCGGGCGACGCCAAGTCAGAAAAGGCCGCTTTGAAAAAAGCCAAGAAGCTCGCCAAGGCCGAGGCCAAAAAGGCGAAGAAAAAGGGCAAGAAAAACAAGGATGCGGCGACGCAGGACGAGAACGGCGACGCACAGGGCAAAGACGGCAAGAAAAATAAAGCAAAGAAGAAAGACCCGAAGGAGCAGAAAGAGAAAAAGGCCCATAAAGCCGCACAGAAGGCTGCCGCGAAGGCCGCCAAACAGCACAAGAAGGCCGCGAACAAAAAGCCCAAGCTCAGCAAGGACGAAAAGACCGTCCTGAAGTTCGAAAAAGAGCAGGCCAAGCATGAGAAAAAGCTTGCCGATTTCGAGAGGCGCGCCACGAAGATCGAAAGCAATCTGAACAGGAAGGCGCAGAAACGGGAGGCCATACTAGAAAAAAAGAACGAGACAAAGGCGCAGAGGCGCGAAATCGCCGGCATAAAGAAGGCGCGCAAGCTTGAGATCAAGAAACAGCGCGATTATTGGCTGGAACGCGGCGTCGGGCGCGGAAAGCGCCGCGCCATGCGGATCATGTCCGCCATGCTGATGATCGCCGTGCTCACTGGCGGGGGCACCGCCCTTTACAAGAGCCAGCTCATAGCGCCATACAACAATTTCATCGACATTGTCGCGGATTCGCCCCTGAAGATCATACCGCAGACGCTTGACAAGCCGGTCAGATACGTGGCGGAGTACGCGAGCGCCTCGCTGATGCGGATCACAGAGATCATAAAGGGCAAGCAGAAGCCGGAGGACCTGTATTATTACGAGGCGGACAACGCGGAACGCTATGCCGCCTTCCAGGAGGCCCATCCCGACATGGATGCCGACAATGTCGTGTGGCAGGTAAACTCTGGCGTGGATCTCTTCCTCTATGAGGACCCTGTGCTTATAAGCGACCTGGATGCCGCGCCGCTGGTAGTCAACAAATTCAACAGCCTGCCGACGGGATTCCGGCCGAAGGATCTGGTCTCCATACCGGGGACGCAGATGCAGGCCAACAGGGACGCCTATGCCGCTTTCGAGCGCATGCAGCAGGACGCGGCGCAGCAGAACATGAACATCGCGATAGTGTCGGCATACAGATCCTTCGAATACCAAGAGGTCCTCTATAACCCGTCCGTGAGCGACACGAGGGAAAACCTCCAGTCGCGCATCGCCAGGCCCGGTTTCAGCGAGCACCATACAGGCCTGGCATTCGATGTGGCCGTCACTGGCGGGAAACTGACTGAATTCGAGGGCACGCCAGAAGAGGGCTGGCTGAAACGCAACGCTGAGAAATACGGCTTCATAATGCGTTACCCAAGGGAACTTGAAAATATAACGGGCTTTCGGAACGAGCCCTGGCACATCAGGTATGTCGGCGACGAACTTGTCGCTGCCATGGCCGAAAACGGCATACGCACGCTTGAGGAGTACAAAGTGAAGTTCATTGACCACAAGCCTGGCGATACCCCTGAGAAACCGGAGAAAAACGCCATGGGCGTGGAAGGCACCGACGACCCGATCTAAAAGACAGGAGGATTGTTTTTATATGGAGAAGTTAGGCTTGAACCAGCTGCGCACTATGTTCCAAGAATTTTATGAAAGGAAAGGGCATTATCCAAGGAAGAGCTTTTCGCTGATACCTGAGAAGGACAAGAGCCTGCTGATCATCAATTCCGGCATGGCGCCGCTAAAGCCTTATTTCGCAGGGCTTGAGGCCCCTCCATCCAAGAGGATGACCACATGCCAGAAATGCATCCGGACGGGCGATATCGACAATGTCGGCCACACCGCGAGGCACGGCACATTTTTCGAGATGCTCGGCAGCTTCTCTTTCGGCGACTACTTCAAGAAAGAGTCCATCGTATGGGGCTGGGAGTTCATAACGGAAGTCCTCAATATCCCCAAAGAGCGCCTGTGGGCAAGCGTCTACGAGGACGACGACGAAGCCGCGCAGATCTGGGCCGATGAGATCGGGCTGGAAGAAGGGCGCATAGTAAGGCTTGGCAAAGATGATAATTTTTGGGAAATCGGGCTAGGGCCCTGCGGCCCCTGCTCCGAAATATATTATGACAGGGGCGAGGCACACGGATGCGGCAGCCCCGACTGCAAGCCGGGCTGCGACTGCGACAGATACGTTGAGTTCTGGAACCACGTCTTCACGCAGTTCAACCGCGACGAAAACGGCAACTATACGCCGCTTGAGCACAAGAACATCGATACCGGGCTTGGGCTTGAGCGCCTTGCATGCATAATGCAGGATACCGACTCGATCTTCAATATAGATACCATAAGCTATATACTGTCAGGCGTCTGCGAGGCCTCCGGCGTGGAATACCAGAACGGCGCGGGGCCCAACGATGTCTCGATCAGGATCATCACCGACCATATAAGATCCGTGGTCTTCATGACAGGCGACGGCATAATCCCCGGCAATGAGGGCAGGGGATACGTGCTGCGGCGCCTGCTCAGGCGCGCCGCGCGCCATGGGAGGCTCATAGGCCTCGACGGCCCATTCCTGCCCGCGCTTGCCGACAGGGCGATAGACGTCTCCGCCGGCGCATATCCGGAGCTTGACGAAAAACGCGAATACATCAAGAAGATAATCAGCGTCGAGGAGGAGAAGTTCAGCCAGTCCGTTGTCCAGGGCAACGAGATCCTCGAAGGCTACATACGCGGCCTTGCCGCAAAAAACCTTTCCGAACTGTCCGGCGAGAATGCATTCAAGCTGTACGACACATTCGGCTTCCCGCTTGAGCTTACCCAGGAGATATTGTCCGAAAACGGGATGACCGTCGATGAGGCGGGTTTCAAAGCGGCAATGGAAAATCAGAAAAATACAGCGCGCGCCGCACGCAAGGCGGGCGAAGACGAGGGCTGGGCCGACGATGCGGCCATAGATTTCAGCGGCGATCCGACCCTTTTCACCGGCTATGGCGCACTTGACGGCGAATGTACCGTCAAGGCTGTGATCTCAGGCAAGAAAGCGGCTGAATCCGCCGCCGCCGGCGAATCCGTGGCCCTCGTGCTTGACAGTTCCCCGTTTTACGCGGAGAGCGGCGGGCAGGCGGGCGATCACGGCACAATATCCGCAGACGGGTTCTCGGCCGATGTGACTGGCACCACGAAAAACCAGAATGTGTTCCTGCACCATGTCCAGATAAAGTCCGGCAGCGTGAAACCTGGCGACCTGGTCTCGGCCTTTGTCGATGCCGGGCTGCGCAACAAGACCGCCAGGAACCATACGGCCACGCACCTGCTCCACAGCGCACTGCGCGAAGTGCTTGGCGGGCATGTGGAACAGGCCGGCTCAAGCGTCACGCCCGAAGGCCTGAGGTTCGACTTCACGCACTTCAGCGCCATGGGCGCCGATGAGCTGGAACAGGTGGAGGCCATAGTGAACCGCGCGATCCTGGCCTTCATGCCGGTCAAGACCGAAGAGCTGCCCGTCGCCGAAGCGCTTGAACGCGGGGCCACAGCCCTTTTCGGCGAAAAATACGGCGACACAGTGCGCGTCGTGAGCGTAGGCGATTTCAGCGCAGAACTGTGCGGCGGCACCCATGTGGCGAACTCCGGGCAGATCGGCGCCTTCAAGATAGTGTCGGAAAGCGGGATAGCCGC
>JAIRSA010000102.1 GCA_031255695.1 Eubacteriales Family XIII. Incertae Sedis bacterium
CCTTCTACACCTTCCAGATCTACTTCGATTTCTCCGGCTATTCGGATATGGCGATAGGCCTGGGGCGGATGTTCGGGTTTAAATACAATGAAAACTTCCGGCATCCATATATTTCCACATCCATAACGGAATTCTGGCGGCGCTGGCATATATCGCTTGGCGGCTTCTTCCGCGACTTCCTGTACATACCCCTTGGCGGCAACCGGCGGCACCAGGTGCGGAACATCCTCGTGGTCTGGTTCCTCACCGGGCTATGGCACGGCGCCAGCTGGAACTTCATCGCGTGGGGCATGTACTACGGCGTGCTGCTGCTGATCGAAAAGCATGCGGCGCCCTGGCTGGCCAAGGTGCCTACGGCGCTTCGCTGGGCAGCCACCATGCTGATAGTCGTGTTCGGCTGGGGGATTTTCTATTTTGTCGATGCGGGCCGGCTCTATCGGTTCATACGGGCGCTGTTCTTCCTGAACCCTGGCCCGATCGCCGACCTAAAGACCGCAAGCGTGTTTTTCCAGTTCTTCTGGATGATACCGATATTCGTCGTCGGCTCTTCGCCGATCCCCGGCAGGCTGTTCAATGAGCTGGCCGCCAAGCACGTGAGGCTGGATTTCATGCGCGGCGCCCTCGTGGCCGCGATCCTGGCGGTCTGCTTCCTGCTGCTGGTCGGCGAAAGCTATAATCCGTTTTTGTATTTCAGGTTTTGATGCGCTACGGGCGCATCTTTTACGGCATAGCGCAAGGAGGCAGGCGTGGCACCGGAAAGACATCGTTATGTATCTGTAGTATTTGGATTTTTGTTCATGCTGCTGCTTTTCTCCGCAGCGGCCATTGGCGCGTTTTTCAGCAGCGAGGAGGTCTCTGAGGAGGAGCAGCGCGCCCTGGCGGCCAGGCCCGTGCTTGACTCTCAGGCATATTTCAGCGGCGACTTCTACCGGGGCTGGAGCGACTTCATAGCCGATCACGTCCCCTACCGGGCCAGATTCCTGGGCATGGCGGAAAAGCTCAAGTCCCTGCGTGAGCTGAGGCGCGACGCCAATCTGGTCGAAGTGAACAACGACATCGGCGTGGCGCCGGCCGAAGGGGGCGACTACGACAGGCAGATGCTTGTCGTGCTGCGGGACCGGCTCCTTGAGGTCTTCAAATACGACGAAAATGTCGCCAATTACTATATTGACACGGTCAACCGCTATGCCGAAAGCCTGCCTGAGGGGATCCGGCTCTATTCCATGCTCGTCCCCATGCAGATCGAGTTCGACGAAAAATACCGCGATGCCGCCGATTCCCAGAAAGACGCGATCGGCAGGCTGTACGGCTCGTACCTGCCCCGCGTGGAATGTGTCGACGCCTACTCCCTGCTCAAGGCCCACAGCGGCGAATACGCCTACTTCCGGACGGACCACCACTGGACGGCGCTCGGCGCCTATTATGGGATGTGCGCGTTCGCCGAAACGGCTGGATTTGAGCCCATCGGGCTCGAAAGGTACCAGAAGTCCGACGTGCCCGGCTATCTCGGCTATCTCTACAGGATGGCGCCGGACGACTCACTGAAGCGCAACCCCGACACGCTGTCATACTATCTGCTTGACGGCCGGAACAACGACTCTACCATATACTACTACGGGGATCACGGCGAATTCTATTCCTACGAGGCGAAGATGATAGATTCGGGCTTCCTGGGCAATGATGTGGGCTACGGCGCCTTCCTGGGCGGCGACTACCCCATGATAGCGGTGAGGGGCGACGTGCCTGGCGGGCGTGTCCTCGCCGTTATAAAGGACTCTTATGGCAATGCCCTGATCCCGTGGCTTGCGCCCTATTTCGACAGCGTCATCGCCATAGACCCCCGGACCTTCCGCGAGGATTTCGGGCAGATGCTTGCGGAGCGCGGCGTCACCGACCTGCTCATCGTAGATTATATGAAGGCGACCACGCTGCCTGCCTTCATAGACTATATGAACGCCGTACTGACAGGCGAGGATCTGCCGGCGGGCTGAGCCCGCTTGGCTGGGCACGCTGGCTGATGCCGGCTGGGCTAGCAGGCTGATGCCGGCCGAGCCGGCTGGACCCGCTGATGCGGGCTGATCGGAAGTCCGGCTGCATGGCGCAGAGAGAGGCCGGGCGGCGGCACATGCCGCTGCCCGGCCTCTCTTTCTGTCTGGTTCTGTCTAATCGCCTGCGCCGGGATTGGCCCAGCCATCGGCACCACGCGCCCGCTGCGGCTGCGCCCCCCTCTTCGTGGGCGCAGTACTTGAACGCCACAATCGGGATCCTGCCCCAGGCCGCGCCCCCTATGCGGGGGCGCGGCCTGAATGCAGCACACAGCGCGCTGGCTGGCTAGGCCATGCCGCCGCTTATGGGGTTATGCTCACTGTAGCCGAAGACACTAGCTCGCTGCCGTCCGTCAGGCGTATCGATATGACGGCGGTCCCAGACCTTACAGGCGTGACCAGCCCGTCTGCGGATACCCTGGCAACGCCTGGATTGCTGGAGGTATACACATATTCCTCCCCGATCAGGTCAGTCGATGTCTGCAGCTGGTAGCCGGCTTTGCTGTCTTTCATCTTTATGGAAATACGGGCCGACGTATGGATCTTGACAAATGTGGCCAGCTTCTTCCACTGCGCCGTCAGGGTCAGATCGCCGTACACAGGCGCACTGAAATCATAGGCAGCCCCGTCGGCGAGCCAGCCTTCGAACTTGTAGCCTTCCATCGTCGGCTCATCCGGCACTGCGGCCGCATCGCCTGTGTAGACCTGCTGCGCCTCCACGGCTGTGCCGCCCGCAGTGTCGAATGACACATTGTGCAGCTTCGCCGCCTCTACTGTCAGTGTCACTGTGCTGTTCGCGGTGACGAAACCGTCGCTTATCGCGATGCCCAGCTCCACGTCTACTTCGCCGTCGCGGCTCGGCTTCACAATGCCGTCGTTGTCTATCACTGCGGTATTGCTGGAATCGAATGCCACTGTATAGCCATGCGGCACAGGGCTGAGTTCGAGCTGTCCGCCGCCTACGCTGCTGGGCAGATCATCCACTACGTATTCCATCACATTGTCAGCGGCATTCTGCAGCATCTGCATGTAGGATTTCTGCTCAACACCGCCTATCCAGGTGACATCCACGTATTCGCAATAGGTGTCCAGCACAGAGCCGCCGCCGCTGTTCTTTGTGGCGAACAGGCCGATCTGCGTGTCGACCATGTGGAACTCGGTGGAGCCGAGGACTGTGTAGTTCAGGCCGTCCTTCGAGTACGAGCAGGTGTATGTGTCGCCGTCCTTGTTTATCCTGAAGTACATCGTCACGGTGCCGTCCGGGTTAGGTGTGGCATTGCCGCCGCCGAACTTGCCGACGCCCCCGTTCCTCTCGGCCGCGGCCTGGAGGGAGAGCGACGATGTCTCGCAGTCGAGCTTGATGTAGTTGTCCTCATCCTGCCATACGACGAGCATTATCTGCTGGTAGTTCGTATTCGGTATCTGGGGATACAGCGCCTTGGCCACGACTTCCCAGTTCCCGCCGCCCGGGCGGATGAAGGCGTTGTTCCAGGCCCTGTTCGTCTGGTATATGTCGCCGTTCTGGGTCGGCAGCCTGAGCCCCTTGCCCTTTTCGATCGAGTAGCCGGACTCCAGCTCGTTCACTATCACCCACTTGTCGTCGCGGGTGCCGTCCACGAAGGAATCGCCCGTCGGCGGCTCGTCGAAGATCACATAGTAGGTGTTGGCCGCTATCCCGCTGCTGACTTTGATGACGGCCTTGCCAGGCAGCTTGTCCACCTGTTCCACCGATACCGTGAAGTCGCGTGCGGGCGTCGCTGCTATGACAGGCATGTCTGCGAAGTTGGCGGCCGCCATCGTGTAGTCCTGCCTCGAAGGATCGAAGCCCGCCAGGGGCTCGCCATCGATCGTGATGCCTTCGAGGTATGGGCTGGTAGCCTCAAGATCGTAGATCTCAAGGTATTCGTACGTGGCCTCGATCGGGGCGGCGTTCGTCGTGCCGGTGTTCGCCCAAAGCCCGATCTGCGGCAGGGCGAAGCGGGCGTTCAGCGCGGCAGTGCCGACGCGCGTCCAGCTCAGAATGCCATTCGGCGCGCCTGTATCCGTTTTGCCGATGACCCCATAATAGAAGGTGTAGTCGTCGCCCGACTTGACCACCTGCATATAGTAGTCGGTCAGGTTGGCGAGCGTCAAGGTGGAGACCTGCGCCGAGACGCCGTTAGTCACCCTGTACACGCGGAACACCGTGTTGTTCCCCGTAGGCCTCTCATAGACGAACCTTATGTAGTTGCTGTCGTCGTCATATATGACGAGGCCAGCCTGCTGGTTGTTGACAGTAGGCGCCGCAGACAGCGTGATATGGGTCTTTGCCGCCCAGTCGCCTGCCGCCTGCTGCAGATAGACGTTCTTCACGGGATTCACTGAACCCAGGGCACCGCCGCTCGTCGTGCGTATCGTGAGCCCCTTGTCGCCAATCTCTACATTGGCTGGGTCTGGTGCCGCCACGCTCCAGTTCGCGCCTGGCGCGGCGCCCGCAAAGTCGCCGGAGGCAGGGGGCCTGCCGAAGCCTATGGTATAGCTGTCCACCCTTCCGGTCTCGGCATCCGTGCCGACTACGCGCGCGACGCCCGGGATCCCTTCGGCCTGCGTCACTGCCCAGGAAGCTGTGGGGTTGCCGTTGCTCACTACGCTCACTGTTTTAGGCGCAGTCTCGGAATAATCGACAGCCACGGAGTAGTTTGCCCTGTCTTTCGCGTATTCCTGAAGCGGCACGCCGTCCACCAATATCTCTTCCGGCATGGCATCGGACTGCACGTATACCACGAATTCGCCCGAAGCCGATTTGCCGTTATAGGCAACGGTGGCGGTTATCGTGGCGACGCCCGCCTTGACTGTGCTGATCACGCCGCCGTCGACCGAGACCACGTCCGGCCTGTTCGATGTGTAGCTTACAACCGCGCCGGCGGGAAGCGGTATGTCGGCTATATGGGGCACGCCGACGCTGCCCGGCACGTTCTCGACTATGGTGCGCCCGTACAGGCTCTCGTCGTTCATCGCCACGGCGATGTTCGGCATGACTGTCCTGCCCTTGCCGAATATGAGCCTCTCGGCTATCTGCTTGCTGTCGTCGCCGTTCTGGTTGGGTTTGGCAGTGACGAACTTGGGCTGCGGCGTGATCGCGCCGGTCACCGCAAATCCGCCTGTCAGCGCCACGGCAACGCTCGAACCGCCGACCTGCACCTGGTAGCTGCCGGTATCGACCGCGAACTTGTTGGCCGCTTCGTCGAAGTAGGCGATGTCGGGTATGTCCACCTTCAGAGTGACAGTCTTCGTCTCGTTGGGCTCAAGCATGACCTTGTCAAATCCGAAGAGGCGCTTGATCGGCCTGTTGGGCATGGCGGTCCCCGGCTGCGCTATGTAAAGCTGCGCGACCTCTGCGCCCTTGACAGCCCCGGTATTCTTGACCTTGAACGAAACCTCGAGCTGCTCGTTCGCGTCCAGGCTTGCCTTGTTGATGGCCAGATCCGAATATTCGAAAGTCGTGTAGCTCAGGCCGTATCCGAAGGGATAGGAGACGCCGCCGTCATAGGCGCCCTTGTAGTACATATAGGTACGCCCCGGATGGCTGTCGTCGCTCTCGTAGAGATAATAATCCGTGATGGGGGCTATGTCGGACACGCCCTCGTCGTTTACGTTCTTGTGCCAGAGGGCAGTGGTCTTGCCTGACGGGTTGACCTTGCCCGTGATGACATTGGCGAAGCCGACGCCCTTCCTGAGGCCGCCGAACGAGGACCAGAGGATGGCGGAGACATCGCTCTCGAATGTCGTGACCTGCATGGGCCCGCAGGTCTCCATTATGGCCAGCGTGTTCTTGTTGGCCTTGCCAACGGCTGAGATGAGCTGCGCCTGGGCGCCGGGGAGCAGTATGTTGGTCCTGTCGCCGTCTTCGCGGGAATTCTGCTCGTTCGTGCCGGCGACGACTATCGCCAGGTCAGCCTCTGCCGCCGCAGCCACCGCCGCAGCGTCGACGTCCAGCAGCTGCGCGTAGGCCGTAGAGGTGTTGGTGAAGCCCTTGTAATAGGTAATCTCGACATTGGGGTTGTCGGCAAACGCGGCGCGGATCCCGCGCTCTATGGTGACAAAGCTCGAATTGTCTGCCCCTGTGGTCTGCCCGGCCGAATAGAGGCCGAGGTAGACGCTCTGCGCTGCCTGCCCTATTATGGCGATCTTATATGGGGCGCTTATCGCGTCTGGGTTTATGGGGAGCAGTTTCGCTGTGCTGCCGTCGTTCCTGGGGGCCGCATCGTTCTTCAGGAGCACTATGGCGCCTTCGATGAGCTGCTCTGTCAGGTCGAGGCGCTCCTGGGTCTGCCTGCCCAGATTCTTGACGGCGGGGATGTTCGCCAAACGATCCTGGGCGCTCTTCACATAATCTGTGTCCCCGTCGAACTCCCCAAGCCGCATGCGCGCGGACATGAGGCGGTGCACGGTGACGTCAAGCTGGTTCTCCGTGAATTTGCCCTTGTCTGTGGTGATATTGCCGTTCAGCATCGCGGTAAGGTTGCTGCTGTAGCTGCCGTTGCCTGTGGTGATGCCGGAATTGCATTCCAGGTCCTCGCCGTGGGCAAGGGCGTTCGCGAACAGTTCCGGGTTGGTCAGCACCTTGCCGGTGTGCGGGTTCTTGTACTGATGGTTCGATATGACGCTGACGGAGTCGCAGTCAGATGTGATGTAGCCGCTGAAGCCCCAGGTCTGCCGGAGCATGGTGTCCATCAGGTAGCTGCTCATGGAGACCGGCACGTCGTTGACTGTGCTGTACGCGGTCATCACTGACGTGACGTCGGCGCTCTCGATGATGTCGCGGTATGGCGCGGCATAATATTCCCTTAGCGAACGCAGGTCTTCCAGTGGCGCCCCGCCCGATGTGCGGTTGCGCTCGCTGTTGTTCGCCGTATAGTGCTTCAGCGTGCTCACGACCTTTAAGTAGCCGTTGGGGTCGAGCAGCTCGCCGGTCTCGTAATCCTTGCCTTCCATGCCCTTTACGAAGCTGGAGCCCATCACTGCTGTCAGGTAGGGGTCTTCGGAATAGGATTCGTCGTTGCGCCCCCAGCGCGGGTCGCGCGAGAGGTTGAT
>JAIRSA010000125.1 GCA_031255695.1 Eubacteriales Family XIII. Incertae Sedis bacterium
CCCCCCTGCTTCGTTGCAAAGCCTCACCGAACCTTCGGGTTCGCTTGCGTTTTGCGCCTTGCAGGACGGCAAATCATCGCACAAATCTTATCTACGTTTCAATCGGAGAACAGTATTAGGCGGCCGGGCGGCGTGGCGCTTCTGTGGTAGGCGAGGCGGCCGGGTGCCCTTACGGCAGCTTGTATTTGGGCAGCTGGGACATGTCCTTGGCCTGATCCAGAAGCTTGCCGATGGCATCCGCGTTCAGGGCGCTGGTAATGGCTATGAGCTCCATGATCATCAGGCCGCTGTCCGACCCTGGCTCTGTTTTGGCCTTTGCCCGGCTAGGCGTTTCAGCGGCGGCGGGGCCTGCGGCCGTGTGCCGGCCTGCCGGATGCGCATCGCCGGCGTCGGCCTCTGACCCTTTGCACAGCCCGTAATCATAGGCCAATGCCTCATATATGTCCGGGCTGAACTGCACGATCAAATGCGTTTTGTCGGTGAGGAACATGGTAGCGAACCGGGCGAACGAGATGTGGCCGCCGGGGCTGGACAGGTAGCTTTTCGAAAAGTATGCTTTTATGAGATCGTGCGCCGCTTCGAGCCGTTCGCCAAAGGGCGACCCGGCATCGGCCATTTTCTCATAGTACCGCGCCTTGATTTTTTCGCGCGTGAAGTAGCCGAAGCAGAATCCGTAAAGCTCCTTGCACGCCTTCCAGCGTTTGTGATATCGCTCATGCTCAGCGGGGTTCTGCCCCTTGTCAGCGGTGAACACGAACTCGCATTCGGGGCAGACCGGCACGGGGGTATGCGGAATGTCGGTATTGCCCAGGAGATAGTCTATCGTAGTGCCGAGGCATCGGGCGATATTGATCAGGACCACGGAAGACGGGATGACGCTGCGCGATTCGTATTTGCCGACGCTTGAGCGTTCGACCCCGATGGCATTGGCCAAAGCCTCCTGTGTGAACCCGCGTTTTTTCCGTAATGCCTTTAACCGTTGCGAAAACATTTTGCCCTCCCGCCGGCACAGCCCGCCAGCCCGCATGTCATAATAATTTGCCAGTACAATCCGCCAGCCCGCATGTCATAATAATTTGCTAGTACAGCCCGCCAGCCCGCATGTCGTTATAATTTGCCGGCACAGCCCGCCAGCCCGCATGTCGTTATAATTTGCCGGCACAGCCCGCCCGTCATAATAATTTGCCGGCATGACCCGCAGTAAATATCAGCACAATTTACCATTATAGCCCGCCGACCGCGCATGTTGGCAATACTCGCATTAGACACATTATAGTGATTAATATTCACATTGTAAAGTTTTTCTGAATATATTTCAGAAAAGTATTGACTGAGCAGGGGAAGAGTATTAAAATGAGAACAAATTTCAGAATTTGGAAAAGGGGGGAATGCGCAGTGAACGCTATTCGAGATATGCGGATAAGGAGCGGGCTGACCCAGGAGGCTGCCGCAAGGTTTTTGGGCGTGGAACGATCCACGGTCGCCAAGTGGGAGACGAGCAACTACCCTAAATCAAGGATGCTCCCCAAGATAGCGGAACTCTACAAGTGCGAAATCGGCGAGCTGTTGGGCGAACGCCCCAAGGGGCGCCCCAGAGGCGAACCCGATGCAGGCGCCAAAGGGCGCCCCAGAGACGAATCCAAGGCAGACGCCAAGGGGCGCCCCAAGGAATAATACGCAAATGCAGGCA
The DNA here is from genome assembly GCA_031255695.1 of Eubacteriales Family XIII. Incertae Sedis bacterium. GTDB lineage: Bacteria > Bacillota > Clostridia > Peptostreptococcales > Anaerovoracaceae > JAISED01. The sequence continues at coordinate 1,691 of JAIRSA010000125.1, forward strand.
GGACGAAAGGAGGTGAACCGCATAGCGCTTTGCCGCCACCCTTTTTATTGGGCACGGCAATGCCCGTCGGGGCTATCTGGGAATGGCTCGTCCAAGCAGCCCCCCACTCAAGGCCTCATAGCATATGGGGAGAAATCATCTCAGCGCATAGCAGGGCATGATTTTTGGCATGCCCCGTGGCATATGAGGAGAAAACCGGGAAATACCAGAAAGAGAGGAAAGCATGAAGAGGAAGATTTTGGCATTGGCCGCCGCTGCGCTGTTGTTGGCGTCGGCAGCCTTCATTGCCGTTTCTGCCGCCGATACGGACGCGGACTTCAAGATTGAGCTGAACAGGGAGGCGAAACAAGTAACCATAACCGGATCCGGATACGAGCCGAACGCAGGCGTCTCGCTTATGGCAGCATATGACGAGATCCCCGCCTTCGGCAACCTGGACTATGTCGGCCAGCTGACGGCGGGCGCAGACGGCACTATAGAGATCGTATACCCCTCCAGATACGAAGGCGACTGGCTTGGCGGGCAGTCATACTATGTGATGCTCAACGGCCAGCTCAAATCCGAGGCCCTTTACGCCACCACAGCCAAGGCGCATAGCAGCGTCCGCTACAATATGCGGCTCAATGACGGCAACAAGCCCCTGGAATTCGAGATCGACGGCGTAGCCTACGAATTCACGAGCAGCAACCCCGGCGTGGTGAGGGTGAGCGCCGAAGGCGTGGCAACGCCTGTGCGGTCCGGCACGGCGGTCATAACGCTCCGCGCCACAGACGGCGGCGATGCATCTTCGTCCATTACCGTATTTGTGACGCCATAAATGCCAATACCGATGCGACAAATAACAGGCTTCACATTTTGATTTTGTTGAGAAAGGACAATAATAGAAATGATGAAAAAACGCATATTATCGGTGTTCGCCTTGCTGGCCATCTGCGGGAGCCTATTGCCGACTGCGCCCGCAATGGCCATAGAGGCGGAGAGCGCACCGGCGGAAAGCCCCTATGCATTGAACGCGGCGGCTGACGACGTGCTTCCGTATCTGGACACCACCCTCAGCTATGAGGAGAGGGCCGCGGATCTGGTGAGCCGGATGAGCCTTGCCGAAAAGCAGGCCCAGCTGAAGCCGGCAGCCCCCGCGATCCCAAGGCTGGGGCTGAGGCAGTACCAGTACCAGAACGAGGCCCTGCACGGCATCATGACGAACGCGGGCGGCGTCTCCTTCCCATCGCCGATCGCGACGGCATCGTCGTGGAACCGCGACCTGATGCTTAATGTGGGCCAGGTCATCAGCAATGAGATCAGGGCCTACTACAATGCGGTGCCCGGCCGCGGGCTAGTATACTACTCGCCCACGATGAACCTGCTGCGCGACCCGCGCTGGGGGCGCAACGAAGAGGCCTACAGCGAAGACCCATTCCTGACGGCCGCGTTCGGCGAGGAATTCGTCAGGGGCATGCAGGGCATTGGCGACGGCGTGACGAACCAGAACCCAGGGGCGGAATACGGGCACGACTACATAAAGATAGCCCCGACCATAAAGCACTACGCAGCGAACAACAGCGAAAGGAACCGGAATTCAGGCACCTATGACGTGGACAACAAGACGCTGCGCGACTATTACACATGGGCATTCCAGAGGATCACGGAGAAAACCGACGTGGCATCCGTGATGTCGGCCTACAATAGGATCAACGGCATACCCTGCTCGGCGAACGGCTACCTGCTGAACACCCTGCTCAGGCAGACATTCGGGTTCACGGGCTTCGTCGTCAACGACTGCGGCGCCATCAACGACACGATCCTGAACCACAAGTGGGTCCCGGAGGGCTACGACCACTCCGTGACGCCGCCTGAAGCCGTGGCTCTTAGCATCAAAGCCGGCAACAACATGGACTGCGGCGGCGGCATGATGAACTGGGTCTACGATGTGTACACGGTCCCGGCAGTGGACGAGGGCCTCATCACAGAGGACGAGATCGACCACAACCTATATGAAATCCTGCTCACGCGCTTCCGCACAGGCGAGTTCGACGGGGCGGGCGGGACCATGGCTGCGTATAGCCGCGAGGACGGCTACGAATGGGTGAACACCGCAGGCAGCAACGACCCGGCGCTCCTGCCGGAATCCCGGGCCAACAGGGACGCCACATTGGAGGCGGCGCTTCAGGGCGCAGTCCTGCTGAAGAACGAGGGGCAGGCCCTGCCGGTGGATCTCGCGTCCAAGAAAATCAAGGTCTTCGGCCCCCTGATGAATGTCGTCGATCTAGGCGACTACAGCGGCCAGCCCAAGACCGACATGATCAACTTCAGGGCCGGCATGACGAGCCTGGCGGCCTCAAAGGGCCTCTCGTCCCAGGTCGAGTTCTATGACGGCATGACGCCATTCACCACGACATCTACGGACCTGCTGCGCGTGCGCTGGATAGGCTTTTATCCCGGCGCCGGCATGAGGAACGCCAACGACGGCCAGGAGATCTACAACTTGGTCAGGTCGGGCGGCTCGAACGGCTACCTGACGAACGTGAGGGACGGCTCATACATCAAATTCTCCAACATCGATCTCAACATGATGTCAGCGGAGGAAGTGAGGATCGGATCGGCCAGCGGCAATTCCTTCAAGACCAACGCCGAATTCCGCATCGACTCGCCTAACGGCCAGCTCCTGGCTACCGTGTCCTGCCCTGGGACCGGCGGCAACGCCACATACGCCACGTCCGCCCCGTCGGGATTTGCCGACATCACGGCGGCGAACAGGCTGACGGCGGGCTTCTCCAGCAAGGGCGACGAGAACGGCGAGTTCGACCTCAATGGGTTCAACCGCAACGTTTGGGACTATTACAGGTCGATAAACGACGGCATACACGACATCTATGTGTCATTCTCATACGACAGGACGCCCACGCTCAACGCGGCGCAGATAGACAACGCGTCGCATGACGGGGTATCGGTCCTGTTCGTTGGCACCACGACGGCCAACTCCTCTTCGGCGTACAGCGCCTACAGGGTCTGCAGCGAAGCGAGCGACCGCCCCAACATCAAATTCCCTGCGGGTCAGGAATTCCTGGTCAATGCGGTGGCTGAAAAGACCCACGCAGCGGGCGGCAAGGTCGTAGTCGTGATACAGTCGGTCGGCACGATGGACGTGAGCCCCTTCATTGACAATGCCGACGCGGTAATATGGACGGCATACAACGGCCAGCGCCAAGGCGAGGCCCACGCGATGCTGGTGCTCGGCGATTACAACCCCGGCGGGCATCTGACCCAGACATGGTACACGGACGATTCGCAGCTGTACTCATATCCGGACGAGTTCCTTTGGGACTATTCCATAGACAACCGCAATGGGAACAGTGGGCGCACGTACATGTACTTCAACGGCACGCCAAGATACCCGTTCGGCTACGGGCTCAGCTACACCGATTTCACCATTAGCGACGTGAACGTGTCCGGCGTGGATGCGGACGGGATCATAACAGTGACGGCGAATGTCCGGAACAACGGCGCCGTCAAGGGCGCCGAGGTCGTCCAGGTCTACGTCCAGTCCCCAGGCGCTGGGAACGGGATCGTCCCCAAGCAGCAGCTGAAGGGCTTCGCCCGCGTCGAGCTGGATCCTGGCCAGACCAAGCCTGCGACCATAAAGCTCGAAGTGAAGGATCTCGCCGAGATCGATCCGGCATCCACGGGCGATGACGGCTTCGGGCACGGAAAACGCGTGATAACGCCGGGCGAATACAAGATAACTGTCGCGTATGACAGCGTGACCCCGGTCGACACGAAGAGCGTAACGCTCACGGAGCTGCCGCAGGCGATGAAGGTAGTCACGCTGAGGAACGCGAAGCCTGTGGCCCTGGTGGGCGACAGTTTCGGCTCCGAGGTGACGGTCAGCATGACTGACGAGACCTTCCTCGAAAAGGGCGCCAGCGGGCTGGCCATAGCCTACAGCAGCAGCGACCCCAGCGTCGCCACTGTCGATCCGGGCACTGGCGAAGTGACCGCAGTCAGCGGCGGGACCGCGCTGATAACGGCGACATTCACTTACGGCGGGCAGACGATGAAGGACAGCTACCCCGTCAGCGTTGCCGATATGGCGTCGCTGAACAGCCTCAGCATGAACGGCGCGCCGCTCACAGGCTTCAGATACAACAAATTCATATACGACGTGAAGCTGCCGCCGGCCAGCACGACCGAGATACCTGAGATCACCTATACGGTGTCTGATGATTTCGCCGTGGAATACATCCCGGCCGAAAAGCTTCCGGGGATTTCCACAGTGACTGTAAGGAGGGGCGACGAGGCGGTGACATACCAGATCCGCTTCACCTATGAGGATGTGGATCTGGAGATCAATGATGAAGAGCTGGCGAACTTCGACTGGTTTGCCAGCCAGGGCCCGCTGTCCACCGGGACCGGCTTCAACAACGGCATTTACTACGACTGGAGGAATGTAGGCGCGGCGAACAGCGGCTCCGCAACCTTCAATCTGCAGGACTATGACAATAGGGACGGGCTCTACCTCACATTCACCATGAATTTCTCGGCTGAGGACGAGAGCGTGCCGTTCTCGCGCGTGATCGCCAGCGCCGGGGGCGGCTCGAACGCCATAAGGTTCCGCTCGCCGGACGCCCAGAAGGCTGGCGACCCCAACGGCGTGAACAACAGGGAGCACAATTTCGGATGGCGGATCACGTCGATGTGGGAGATGGGCTGGGGCAAGAACTATGTCAGGATCCCATTGAGCGACGCCATATCCCGCAGCATCACAAGCAGCTCGGACTACAGCGTGCCTTCATCGGAATACACGATCAATGTCAACGGCAAGGAAGTGCCGGCGCTGGAGACCCATCTGGGGCTTATAGACTGGGCGGACGTCAGGCGCATGATCCTGATGGTCTGGACGGAGAACGAGGTCTGGCAGTCGAACAAGATAACGCTGTCGCTGGAGGACGTGAAGATCGTGGATGCGGGGTTCATACTGAAGAACATCTCTGAGGAGGTGGCCACATTCGACACATTCGCGAACCGGGGCCCGTGGTACACGACGAACAGCAGCAACGGGATGTATGCGGACTGGACCAGCCCGGACGGCGTCACGTCGATCAACCTGAAGAACCATCCCCACAGGCAGAACCTGTACCTGGAGATGACCATGACATTCACCAGCAGCGATCCGACGCTGGACATCAACCGCATGCTGAGCACGGGCGGCGGGTCGTCGGCCATAAGGCTACGCTCTGTGGATGCGCAGAGAGCCGGTGATCCGGCCGGGGCGAACAACAGGGAGCACAACTTCGGGTGGCGGCCGACATCGAACTGGGGCCTTGTCTGGGGCAGCAACAAGATACAGATCCCCCTGGGCAAGGCGATCGACTACAACATCACAAGCAATTCAAACCGTACTGTGCCCACGAGCGAGTACATGATCAACGTGAATGGTGTGGATCGGCAGGTCGTCGAGTGCAGCCTGGGCATCATTGACTGGTCACAGGTCAACCGTATCATCACTATGGTGTTTGCCGAAAACAACACAAATCGGGATGCGGACATATCGATGGCGCTTTCGGATGTCAAGATCGTCGACAAGACGGTCGATCAGATGACAAAGGCGATGCGCGCCGATCTGGAGAGCCTGCTGGCAGCGCAGATCCCCGGCGGCGGCTATACCAGCGAGTCCTACCAGGCCTATATGGACGCGTACACGGATGCCGCCAAGATCAATGCGATAGCCGAGTGGCCCACCCCGCTGCAATCCGCGCTGAAAACGCTGCAGGCCGCCATCAACGGGCTTGTGGAGGATGAGGGCGGCGGCGAGCCATTCACGGTGGATTTCGCCGATTCAAGCGCCTATGTCAGGGCTGCGGCGGAGCTCAAGGGTTTCGCGATCGCGGCGGTGTACAATGGGAGCGGCGCCTTGGTGGCGTCGGATATGCAGCCGATCGACATGGCTGCCGGGTCAAGCGCGAGGATAGGCTTCGCCCTGTCGTTCAGCGAATACCCGAAAGAGAGCTATACCCGCAAGGTGTTCTTCTGGGATGCGGCCTACCTGCCGCTAACTGAAGCATTTGTAGACTAGGATGGCTGTATAGGGCCTGCGCCTTGCCCACAAGAGAAACGCCCGCATGGGAACGTGCGGGCGTTTCTGTATGCACATTTATGCATAGGGCGGGGCTTTCGCCGAAGGGCAGAGGGCCATGCGGCAGGCGTGCAAATCAGCCGCAAATATCACATTTTTCGCCGGAGGACAGTATTACGGCGTGACCTTCACGACAGCTGACGAAACCATGCCTGTCCCGTCTGCCATGCGTATCGTCACGACTGCCTGCCCGGCACGCACTGCCGTTACCAGGCCGTCCTGGCTCACGCGCACTATGCCTGGGTTCGACGACGAATATTCATATTTCGATCCGTCGGTCGAGGTATCCAGCTTGTAGCTGTCTTTGAGCTTCATGGCGATGCGGACGCTTGGGTTGATCTGCAGATGGGTCGCAGTCTTCACGAATTGCAGCTTGTTGATCTGGCAGATCTCGCGGCCGCTAACGCTTGAGAGGAACTCCAGATAGATCCCCTTCTTGCCTGTAAGCCCGGCAGCGTTGATGGCGCCTTCCACCATATGCACGCTGCTGTCGCCGCCGCTCAGCGCGATCGTCCCGATGAGCGTCTTGGGTTGCTCCGGATCGGTGAACTTCGCTTTAGGGTCGGCCGCGTAGATGTTCACGGTGCCTGCAAGGCTTTCCTTCAGCGTCAGCTGGAACTTCATCTGCTGGCCTGCGCCTATGCCGTCGCCGAAATCGAAATACTTGTACCCGACCCATGACTGGTTCCTTATGTTCATGACGGGGTACCAGTCGTCGCGCGTGGCGTTCGGGTCGAAGTTTATGCTGCTGTCATTGTTCTGGCTGAAGAACTGGGGCGCGGCATTGCCGCTCGCCGGGAGGACATAGCAGGCGTATCCGGCATACTGCTCCTTGAACGGATTGAGCCCGCCGGACTCGAAGCCCTGGGATGTCATCTCGACCTGGTCGATCACGGGCACGCCGTCCACGAAGCGGAGGTCGAAGGGCTCGGCCATCGCCTGGCGCTTGCTGCTGATATTGGTGCTGCGGTGGTAGACTTGGTACCACTGGCCATTGACATCAGCCATGCCGCCATGGACATTGCCGCCGGTGAAGGTGTATGTCGTGGCGCCTGTATAGGGATTGGCTACCTCCTCGCCCCTGTTGTCGACGACCACGCCGCCGAATGTCCAGGGGGAGCCGAGCGCCGGATCGCCATAGGGATTGTCGCTGTACGCCCAGCCTATCTCGCTTATGCCGACAGTAGAGGTCTGGCTTGGGCGCACCGCGCGGCAGTAGGCCATGAGGTAGACGCCGTTGACTTTGCGCATGGACGAGCCCTCAAACATATGGAAGGGCGCATCCCAGTCCGGCATGGTGTTCTTGGGGGCTGCCGCTGTCTCCGAGAATGGGGTGTGCATGGTGCCGGGGAGTATGGTCGCCATGTCGTCGGGATCCAGCTCGCACGCGTATATGTTACGGCTCTCTTCCGGGGTCCAGTACAGATAGACGCGCGATTTGCCGTCTTCGTTCTTGACATCGTCCACCAATACGGCCGGATCGAATGCAAGGTAGACAAACTTGGGGTCTGTGAAAGGCCCGGCAGGGCTGTCGCTGGAAAGGACAAACATCGGGTGCCTGCGCCTGTTCAGCCCCGGCGGCGGATCGGGGTTGGTGTGCCACATGCCGTCCACGAAGACGTACATGTAGTACTTGTCGTTCTCTGGGTGGTAGACCACGTCCGGGGCGTACAGCATCACTCTCAGGTTGGCTTCGACATCCACAATGAGCTGTTTGGTGACGCCGTCCCTATCGACATAGTCCACGCCGTTCAGCTGATCGACGTGGAAGGCTTCGCCATCGTAGCGCCAATCGTTTAGATCGTCAAGCGGGGCGGACCACACTACATGGTCGGGCCCGCAATAGCCGCTTAAACGGGAATCGTGCGAGCCGTAGACATACAGGCGTTCCTCTCCTGAGACCGGATCCGTGAAGACGCGGGGCTCGCCGTCAGGGACCCTTTCCCACTGGGGAAGGAAGGGGTTCGCCGCAAACGCGCTTGCGGTGAATGTGCCTGCAACCAAGGTAATTATCAAGAATACGGCCAAGAATTTACTCTTTTTCATTTTTCCCTCCATTTGGCTGCTGCCCGGCCGTATGGCCAGGCGGCCCTGTTCTAAACTTTTGAGCAAACGGACGATCTGGTTCCGGCGGCAGGCGCCGGATGCCGCCCGCCGGTCTGGTTCTCGGCGAGCAAGCTGGATGCCGCCCGCCGGCATGGTTCTCGGCGAGCATGCTGGATGCCGCCCGCCGGCATGGTTCTCGGCGAGCAAGCTTGATGCTGCCGCCCGCCGGCCTGGTTCTCGGCGAGCGTGCTGGATGCCGCCTGCCGGCATGGTTCCGGCGGCAGGCACCGTGCGCCGCCTGAGGCAATCACCTCCCTTCTCTGCGTGCCATGGCCCGGAAAGGCGCCGACGGGGCGCGCCCGCCCTGACGGCGGCCTCTTTGAACCTATCGATATAGCGGCTGTAAATGACGCAATTTATTGGGACGCGCTGTGCGCGTACACAAGCCGGGCAGTCAAGGCGGCTCCCAGGCAAAATTCATGGCGCCGCCCCGAACACTGACAATAATAATAATAATGTAACATACACAATGGTAAAAAACAATACGATACAGGTTTTTTTTAAAGGCGCCTGTGCAAAAATTATTACATTTTAAATACGGCCATTAGGCATTGCCGGGCAGTGGGCAGAATTTGCTAGAATTTTTGCCGGATTTTTTTGTCTGAGCATGCAAATGCGGCTTGCGATCCGTTTCTGGTTGTGCTATACTAAATAGGCTATTGCTTAGAGCAATCATGGCAAAAGTATACTGGCCCGCAGGGCGGGAGAGCTTCAGATACGTGCACGAATATTACCGTGTACGGCAGATCAGAAGGAGGAAACATAAAAGATGAAGCAGGAAATACACCCCAAATACATGGCTTGCAGCGTGACATGCGCATGCGGGAATTCATTCGAGACGAAATCCGTCAAGCAGGAGATAAGGCTTGATGTCTGTTCTGCATGCCACCCATATTTCACGGGGCAGCAGAAATTCGTAAATAGGGGCGGGCGTGTCGAAAAGTTCAAGACAAAGTACAATATCGAGTGACGGCATTGCATGTCGGCGGACGGCCCCCGTACGGGGGTTGAGGCTTTCTGCCGGATAGGCCCCGCACGGGCCGATGCCGAGGGGATTGGCAATATCGGAAATAACACGAGGGCGGCGCGTAGTTAGATATACTGTGTGTCGCCCGTTTGTTAGGATCTGCCCGAAAACCCATGCTGTGCAGGGCAGTGCGTGGGTGCCCGGAGCGCGGGGAAGCGCCCGCGAGCCTGCCGCCTGATGTGCGCCGTGTGATGGCACACCTGGGGCGCGGGGAAGCGCCCGCATGTTTCCCGGCTGCCGCCCGGTGCCGCTATTTCAGCCGATGAGCAGTGTATAGCCGCCAGCAATTGGCGAGGAAGAGATAAATGTACGGCAAACTGGACTTTATTCAAGAAAAATACGATGAATTATCGGCGAAGGTTTCTGATCCGGCCGTGATCGGCGATCAGCCTGTTTGGCAGAAATATGTCAGAGAGATGAATGAGATCGAGCCTATTGTCAAGGAATATGGCGAGTACAAGAAGAACAGGGCGGCAGTCGCGGAAACCAAGGCCATGCTGGACGACGGCAGCCTCGATGACGAGATGAAGGAGCTGATAAAGGCCGAGCTGTCAGATCTGGAGCAGCTCATCAGCAACGGGGCGGAGCAGCTCAAAGTCCTGTTGCTGCCCAAGGACCCCAATGACGAGAAAAACGTGTTCCTTGAAATCCGCGCGGGGACCGGAGGCGAGGAAGCAAGCCTTTTCGGCAGCGACCTGCTGAGGATGTATTCCAGATACAGCGAGCGCCGAGGCTGGAAGTCCGAGGTGATCGAGCTGAACGAGACGGGCCTGGGCGGCGTCAAGGAAGCGGTAATGCTGGTGCGCGGCAAGGGCGCATATTCGAGGCTCAAGTACGAGAGCGGCGTCCACCGCGTGCAGCGTGTGCCGGAAACGGAGTCGAGCGGCAGGATACATACCTCTGCGGCCACAGTCGCCGTCCTTCCGGAAGTGGACGAAGTGGAGGTGGCGATCGACCCGAATGACGTGCGCGTGGATGTCTACAGATCATCCGGCAATGGCGGGCAGTCGGTAAACACGACGGATTCAGCCGTCCGGCTGACGCATATCCCGACCGGGATAGTGGTGACATGCCAGGACGAGAAATCGCAGATCAAGAACAAGGACAAGGCATTCAAGGTGCTGAGGGCGCGCCTATACGACGAGATGGCCAAGGCGCAGAACCAAGAGATTTCAGAGGCGCGGAAGAGCCAGGTGGGGAGCGGCGACAGGAGCGAACGCATCAGGACGTACAACTTCCCCCAGGGCAGGGTCTCGGATCACAGGATCAACCTCACGATATACAAACTGGACTACTTCCTAGACGGGGAGCTGGATGAGGTCATAGACGGGCTCATCACGAGCGATCAGGCGGAGAAGATGAAAAACTTCTAGCGGGCTTCTGATAAGGGGCTTCTGGATTTTGCCCCATTTTTCGCCCACATGGCATATATACCATCGGATATTTTTGGCTTTTGTGTGGATTGGGATGGACACCAAGATATATCATATAAGCGATATTAATGAAGAAATGCTCAGAAGGGCCGAAGTATATGGCGACAGGGAAGCCCTGGAACGCGTTAATGCGGCTTTTGCCGCTGTCGATGAGGCAGCGGCTATTATCCGTGGCGGCGGCATAGTGGTCTTTCCCACAGAGACGGTGTACGGCCTAGGCGCCGACGCATTCAATGAAGAGGCTGTCGGCAAGGTCTATGCGGCGAAGGGGCGGCCGTCCGACAACCCCATGATCGTCCACATAGCGCGGGCGAGCGATCTAGGCGTACTGTCCAGCTCGCTTTCGCCGCGCATGGTCAGGCTCATAGACGCCTTCTGGCCGGGGCCGCTGACGCTGGTGGTCCCCAAAAGGCCGGAGGTGCCGGGCATTGTCACGGGGGGGCTTGGCACGGTCGCGGTGAGGATGCCGGACTGCCTGGCCGCGATAGAGCTCATACGGCGGGCGGGCACGCCTCTGGCAGCGCCCAGCGCCAACCTCTCAGGCAAGCCCAGCCCTACCAGGGGCGAGCATGCCATAAACGATCTG
>JAIRSA010000173.1 GCA_031255695.1 Eubacteriales Family XIII. Incertae Sedis bacterium
GCGGGCTGGCGGGCGGCCTTGCCCGCCCCCGGCCCTTATGGAGCTGGCGGGCGGCATTGCCCGCCGCCGGCCCTTATGGAGCTGGCTGCCGCCGCCCGGTCGCCTTGCCTTGCCGAAGCTACATCTGCGCCAGATCGCCTTGCCTTGCCGAGGCTACATCTGCGCCCGGTCGCCTTGCCGAGGCTACATCTGCGCCAGATCGTCAAGGTTGTAAGGCGTCTCCTGGTATACGAAATTCAGCCAGTTCGCGAACAGCAGGTTGCCATGCCCGCTCCATTTGATCACGACGCCCTTGGCGGGGTCGTCGTCCACGAAGTAGTTTGCGGGCACATCTATGGCGAGCCCTTTGTCGAGATCCCGCTCGTATTCGTATTTCAGGGTGTTGCGCTCATATTCGCTGTGCCCCTGCACGAAAACGCTGCGCAGATCCTTGGTCGCGACGATATGCAGGCCGGCCTTGTCCGATTCGGCAAGGATGTCAAGGGCCGCCTCCTTTTCCACATCGCTCCTGCGGATCTGGGTGTGCCGGGAATGCGGCGCGAAAAACTCCTCGTCGAAGCCCCTGGTAAGCTGGGACTTGTCATTTCTGACCACATGCTTGTACACCCCGAATATTTTCTCAGGCAGCACGTATTTGTCAATGCCGAAATGGTGGTACAGCCCGGCCTGCGCGCCCCAGCAGATATGCATGGTGCTGAAGACGTTGCGTTTGGTGTATTCCATGATCTCCGACAGTTCCTGCCAATAGTCCACCTCTTCGAAGGGCAGGAACTCCACAGGCGCCCCGGTGATGATCATCCCGTCGAATTTGTGGTTCTTGATCTCCTCGTAGGTCTCATAGAAGGTCTCCATATGCAGCGGGTCCGTGTGCGTCGTCTCGTGCGTCCCCATGGTCAGGAGATGCAGATCCACCTGAAGGGGGGTGTTTGCGAGCATGCGTATGAGCTGTGTCTCGGTCACCTCCTTCTGCGGCATCAGGTTCACTATAGAAATCCTGAGCGGGCGGATGTCCTGCGCCTCCGCCCGTTCTTTGTACATTACAAATACATTTTCATTTTTTAGTATGTCGTAGGCCGGCAGACCCTTTTGTACTAGTATTGGCATTGTCTTTTACCTCGTATTTCCCGAAAAATTCCTTTTTATAGGCCTGGAACCTGTCCTGTTCTATGGCCGCCCGCATATTCTTCATAATATTTAACAAAAATGTAATATTATGAATGGTGAGCAGTATGGACGAAAGTATCTCATCCGACTTGAACAGGTGCCGCAAGTAGGCACGTGAATAGTTCCTGCACGTGTAGCAGCCGCATTCGGGGTCCAGCGCCGTGAAGTCGCGTTCGAACCGCGCGTTTTTTATGTTGATGCTCCCCTGAGATGTGAGGGCTGCGCCGTTGCGGGCCACCCTTGTGGGAAGGACGCAGTCGAACATGTCGATCCCCCGTTCCACACCTTCAAACAGGCAGTCAGGGCTGCCCACGCCCATCAGGTATCTGGGCTTGCCGGCCGGCAGGCAGTCTACGCACGCATCCAGGATCTCGTACATGAGCGGCTTGGGCTCGCCTACGCTCAGGCCGCCTATGGCGTAGCCGGGGAGATCCAGCTCGACGATCTCTCTGGCGCTCTGGACGCGGAGATCCGGATATACGCCGCCCTGCATTATGCCGAACAATGACTGCCGCCCTATGTCCCTGTGGCGTTCCTTGCATCTTTTCAGCCATCGGGACGTGCGCTCAAGGGAGTCCTTCACGTAGCCGCGCTCTGCGGGGTATGGCGTGCATTCGTCGAAGGCCATGATGATGTCCGCTCCGAGCGCGTTCTGTATGTCCATGCATTTCTCCGGCGTCATCATATGGTAGGAGCCGTCGATATGCGAACGGAAGGCGACGCCTTCTTCGGTGATCTTCCTGAGCGCGCCGAGGCTGAATACCTGGAAGCCCCCGCTGTCGGTCAGTATGGGCCGGTTCCAGTTCATGAAGGCGTGCAGGCCGCCTGCCCCCTCCACGATCCCCGCGCCGGGCCGCAGATACAGATGGTATGTATTCGAGAGTATGATCTCCGCCCCGGCATCCGCCACCTGTTCGGGCAGCATGGCCTTCACGGTTGCGGCGGTGCCGACGGGCATGAAGGCCGGCGTCTCGATCGCCCCGTGGGGCGTCTCCAGCCTGCCGCGCCGGGCGCGCGTGCCGCCGTCCGTCTTCAGCAGTTCGTATGTTACAGCGTGCATATGATACCCCCTTCTGCACTCTGGGAATTCCTGTCATAATATCAGCATCGCGTCCCCATAGCTGAAAAACCTGTACCCCTCTTCTATGGCCTCTGCGTAGGCCGACAGCATCCTCTCCCTGTCATAAAAGGCCGAAACCAGCATGAGCAATGTGGATTTGGGGAGATGGAAGTTCGTGACAATGCCGTCGGGCAGCCGGAAGCTGTGCCCTGGCTTTATGAATATGTCCGTGCTCCCCTTCCCTGCGGCGATCTCCGCCGCTGCCCCGCTGCCGCGCGCCGCGCTTTCCAGCGTGCGCACGGATGTGGTGCCGACGCATATCACCCTGCCGCCGCTGGCCTTACACTGGTTGATCATGGCGGCGCTTTCGGCAGGTATCGAGTATTCTTCGAAATGCATGTGATGGCCGTCGATATGTTCCGACTTCACCGGGAGGAAGGTGCCTGGCCCCACATGGAGCGTGACCCTGGCGATGGAGACGCCTGCGCCACGCAGCTCGCCTATGAGCCCTTCGGTGAAATGGAGGCCGGCGGTCGGCGCGGCGACGGAGCCCCACTCACCCGAATATACGGTCTGGTAGCGCACCTTGTCGATCTCTTCCGCATCCCGCTTGATATATGGTGGGATGGGCATCCTGCCGACTGCGTCCAGGCAGTCCTCGAAGCTGCCCTCGTAATGCAGCCTGACCAGGCGCGTCCCTTCAGGCGTCGGGCCGATGATCTCGGCCTCGATGGAGTGCCTGGGGCCGGCGCTGTCGGCCGTTTCGGATGCCTCGGCCGGCATGACCGTAGGCGCTGCATGGCAGCTGGCCTGGCCGGGGCCGGCGCTGTCGGCCGTTTCGGCGAAGATCGCGCGGTCGCCGGGGCGGAGCCGCTTCCCGGGCCGCACCATCGCTTCCCAGACATCGCCATCCACCCTTTTTATAAGCAGCATCTCCACGGCTGCGCCGCCCGGCGCCTTGAAGCCGAGCAGCCTCGCAGGGATCACCTTGGAGTCGTTCAGCACAAGGCAGTCGCCGGGGCGCAGATAGCTGGCTATATCGTGGAAGCGCCTGTGCTCCAAAAGACCGCTGCGCCTATGGATGACCATGAGGCGCGACTGATCGCGTACCTCGCTGGGGTATTTGGCTATAAGTTCAGCGGGGAGACGGTAGTCAAAATCGCTTAGGAGCATGCTCATCCCTCTCGCCTGCTTATCGAAATCCCGGTGTAGTATTTGTTCAGGATCTCCATATAGCTGTAGCCTTGTTTGGCCATTTCGATCGCGCTGTCCTGCGGCAAGCCCACGCCGTGGCCGAAGCCAGAGCCCGTGAAGACTATAGTGCCGCCTGTGGCAGGACTGTCGCCTGTGCCTGCGCCGCCCTGCGACGTGCCGGATGCGCCTCCCTGGAGGACGCCCTGCGCTGTGCCTTGCATTGCGCCCTGTGTTGTGCCAGAGGCGGCCAGGACGGCGGTCGAAGGGCCGATGCTTACCGCGCTTACGGCCTCGCCCCCGCCGGAGGGCGCGGAGACGGCGTATATCTTGCCGGACAGCGCCTTTGCGCCAGAACTGCCTAATGCGTGCCTGGAGGCGCCGGCGGCGTTGCCGCCGGGCTTGCTGACAACGGCGCCGCCTGTGCCGCTGCCTGAGCTGAGCGTGAAGTTGAGCGATTTGACATTGCTGGCGCCGAGTATGCTGCGTATCTGCTCCTTCTTGAGGACGACAGAGCCTTGGCTGCCCCTCACCGTGAGCTCGCTGACATAGCCGTTCGCGCTCCTGCCAGACACCGTGACGGAGGAAATGTCGCCGCAGCCCATATTGCCGGCCGCCAGGGTGTCGCCAAGCCTGCTGGCCGAGACGCTCCACGACCAGGGATAGTCTGGGGAGAATTCGTCATTTACGCCTCTGAGATGGCTGACCCTGTCATTCCATACATCTTCGGAGTTCTGCGTATGCCCGCCGCTGTTCTTGAAAAAGTTGCCCGATGCCACCTTGCCGCCTGAATACATGATGAGGCCGGCGGTTTCGTCCGCAGCCCTTGATGTCTCGCTGTATTCGGCGGAGCTTCCTTTATATACCTGGCAATGTACGCCTGAGCACACGTCAAAGCCGTCGGCTGCGTGGTCGCCGAAGCTATGGATCGCGTAGCTTCTCGACACCACGGCCTGGGCCTTGAGCGCCTCGCCGGGGTTCTGCCGGCCCATCTCCGAGTTCAGGACGCCGTACAGGTAGTGTTCGAGCGGCAGCAGGTTCACCACAGTGATGGTATTGTTGGGGTTGGGCCTGAAGGACAGGCCGCCCCTGTACGAGGCCCCGCCGAAACGTATGCTCCCGCCATCCTTGTAGTCATAAGGCAGTATATAGCCGGAAACGCCCAGGTCGTCCGATATCAGCGTGTCGCCCGAAAGCGCCGTAGCATAGCGGCCGCTCAGCTTTACCGTAATAGTTGTATAGTCACGCAAATGAAAGGCCTCCATGATGCCGCCATCGTCCTCAAAGCCCAGTATGAAGCCGTTGTCGGAGTATATCTCGCATGAGGCGGGGGCGCCGGAGCCGTATGCAAGCCCTACCTTTATAAATTCGTTGGGCATGAAGTCTTCCCAGGCCATATCGGCGTAGGCCGCGGGCGCTGGCGAAAAGGCACAGAATGCGACGACTATAGACAACACACATACAAAAAACCTATTCATTGCAATCCTCTCTTTCATGCGCCGCCTCGTCTTCCGGCGCGAAGATGGAGGTCTGGAAGGCTGCAGCGGATTCGGGCACGGGCAGCCCAAGGTGCAGATAGGCCTTGTCGGACACTATCCTGCCCTTTTGGGTGCGGTGAAGCAGCCCGGCCTGTATCATATAGGGTTCATAGACATCCTCTATAGTCACCCTTTCCTCGCCTGTGGCGGCGGCTATGGTGTCTATGCCCACAGGCCCGCCGGAGAATCTCTGTATGATCAGATCGAGGATGGCGCGGTCGATCGCTTCAAGCCCCAGCCCGTCTATGCCGAGCGAGTCCAGCGTGTGCCTTGTGATATCGATGTTTATGGCGCCGCTGCCCTTGACCTGGCAGAAGTCCCTGACGCGCTTCAGCAGCCTGTTCGCCACCCTCGGCGTGCCCCTTGAGCGGAGCGCGAGCTCTGCCTGCGATTCATCGTCGATCTGCACGTTCAGCGTCTCGGCTGAGCGCTTTATTATCAGCCGCAGCTCTTCCGGTTTGTACATCTCAAACTTGCTCACCACGCCAAAACGGTCGCGCAGCGGCGCCGACAGGCTGCCGGCCCGCGTCGTCGCGCCCACGAGGGTGAATTTGTCGAGGGACATCCTGAGAGAACGTGCCGAAGGGCCCTTCCCCACGATGAAATCTATGGCGAAATCCTCCATTGCGGAATATAGGACTTCCTCCACCGCCCTGTTCAGCCGATGGATCTCGTCAATGAAAAGGACATCCTTATAGTTCAGGTTGCTGAGTATGGCCACCAGATCGCCGGCTTTTTCGATGGCGGGCCCGGAGGTTATGCGGAGATCCGCGTCCATCTCGTTCGCTATTATGCCGGCCAGCGTCGTCTTGCCTAGCCCCGGCGGCCCGTAGAACAGCACATGGTCAAGAGGCTCGCCGCGCAGCTGGGCCGCGTCGATAAATACTTTTAGGTTTTCGGTGACGTTTTTCTGGCCTATGTATTCGCTGAGCCTCCTGGGGCGTAGGCTCAGTTCGGAATATTCTTCGTCTATGTCGAGGCGCGTCGGCGCTGTCATCCTGTCATAAGTATCCATATTCTACCTTTATATGCATATGGGCGCATGCCCTGTGGCCAAGCTGCTACGTGTGCGCTGCGCTTCTCTGTCGCCCGCATCTAATTTTTACGCGTATACCTGTATGCCCCGCCTCAATGTGTCTTGGGCGCCATCGCTTTTAGGGCCAGCCGTATGTACTCTTCGGCGGCAAGTTCTTCGCCCTGTATTGATGCCACTGCAAGCGCAGCCTCTGTGCGAGAATAGCCGAGCCCCGTCAGGGCTTCGATGGCATCCCCGCGCGGCGAGCCGCCATCAAGCGCTCCGCTGGCTGAGGCCTGTGCCTGGGCCGCTGCGGGCGAGAGGATATCGACCTTGTCTTTAAGCTCAAGTATTATGCGTTCCGCCGTCTTTTTGCCTATGCCGTTCGCACGGGACAGCATGGCGGCGTCGCCGAACACTATGGCCTCAGACAGTTCCTGCGGCGACATGGCAGCAAGCAGCGAGACTGCGGCCTTCGCCCCTACCCCGCTCACGGCGAGCAGCTTGTGGAACATGGCAAGCGATACTGTGTCAGGGAAACCGTAGAGGCTTATATCGTCCTCCTTGACCATCATGGCGGTAAAAACCTGGATCTGCGCGCCTTCCTCTTCGCGGAGCAATGAGGAGCTGTCTGGCACGAATACCTCAAAGCCGAGGCCGGAGGAGGACTCGATCACCAACTTCCCTTCAAGCTTCATGGCGAGAGTGCCTTTTATATAGTATATCATTTTGTTTATATGCCTCCATCGGGCGCTTCGCGCCCTGTATGTTCCGGCTTACGGGCCTTGCGGGCGCCTTCCTGCCTCCGTTTCTGGAGCTCCTTGCGGCCTACTGGCTATCCGCGCCTCTGCGGCATCCCGCCGGCGCGGAGCGCGGCGTCTATCCTGCCCAGGCAGTTCGCAGAGTTGGCATGGCATATGGCGGCGGCAAGGGCGTCAGCGGCGTCGTCTGGCTTTGGTGTCTCTTTGATGCCCAGCAGGGTTTTGACCATCAGCTGCATCTGGTTCTTGTCGGCGCGCCCGTAGCCCGTGAGCCCTTGCTTGATCTGCAGCGGCGTATACTCATATATGCCAATCCCAGAGTTCACGCAAGCCAATATGGCAGCGCCCCTGGCCTGCCCGACAAGCAAAGCCGTTTTTGCATTATTGTTGAAAAACAGTTCTTCTATAGCCGCAACGTCCGGCCCGAATTCGTATATCAGCTCCATAAGGCGCGAATAGAGCAGTTTAAGGCGCTCCGGCATGGCCATGCCGCTTGCGGTGTCCACAGTCCCATATTCCATAAGCGAGAACTTCCCGCCCCTGGCTTCGATAAAGCCATAGCCGAGTCTGGCATACCCCGGAGCAATGCCGAGAATCTTCATAAAACACCCCAAACCACCGCCGCTTCCGCAGCCGCATGCACATGCATAAATGTGGCCGATACTGTTCTCCGACTAAAATCACTGCGCAAATATTGGCTATCCTTTAGTCTGGGAACCGCATGAACATTACAAGTATAGCATACAAACAT
>JAIRSA010000145.1 GCA_031255695.1 Eubacteriales Family XIII. Incertae Sedis bacterium
CGGAGAAGCATTCGGTCCGCGCGGCGGACAGGAAATCGCCGGCGGCGATAATGGGCGCGGTCAGGCGCTGCGACCTGCTGATAAGCGGGGGCGGCAGCCTGCTGCAGGATGTCACGAGCAAGCGGAGCCTGCTGTACTACCTGGCGGTCATCTGGGCGGGCTATCTGCTCGGCAAGAAGGTGTTCATCTACAGCCAGGGGATAGGGCCCATAAACCTGAAGATGAACAGGCGGCTCACGGCGTGGACCTTGCGGCGCGCTTCGGGCGTGGTGGTGCGCGATGAGGCGTCTGCGGAGTTCCTGGCGCAGATCGGCGTGCCGCAGGGGCGGATCGCGGTCACTGCGGATCCGGTGCTCAGGATCAAGAAGGCCGGGCTGGGTTCGGGCCGGGACATCCTTGCGGCCGAGGGCTTCGTGAAGGCGCCCGGCAAGCTGACGGTGGGCTTCGCGATCAGGGAGCCCAAGATACAGAGCGAGTTCGTGAACGAGCTGTGCCTGTCGATAGAGCGGCTTGTGGACACATATGGGGCGCAGGTGCTCCTGATACCATTCCATTATTCGGAGGATCTGCCCGTAATCGAGGAGATCGAGCGGAGGCTGCCCGAAAAGGTGCACGCCATAAAGCATAAATACCTGACAGAAGAGATGCTCTCGATAATAGGCAGCGTGGACGTATTGGCGGGGGTCCGCCTGCATGCCCTTATCTATGCGGCAGTGATGGACGTACCGATGATTGCCATATCGTATGACCCCAAAATCAATTCTTTCATGCATTCGCTGGGGCTGAAGGCGATGTCGGCGGTGAACGACTTCAAATGCAGCTATTTCATGGAGGAATTCGAGAAGACCGTGGAGAATGCGGACGGGATACGGGGGAAGGTGAGGGAGAGCGTCTCCGCGCTGATCGAGAAGCTGGACACGAATGAAAGGATGATAGGGGATCTGATGCAGGTGGCAAGACGTGGGAAATAGGCATACGGACGGGGGGCGCGTCGAGATTCTGGGCGTCCCGGTGGATATGGTCTCGTCGGATGAGGCCATGGGCAGGTTCGCGGCAATGATGGGGGCCGAGGGCTGCTGCCAGATAGTCACGCCAAACTCCGAGATAATATGGAGCGCGGCGAAGGACGGGGAACTGAAGGGGATAATAAGCGGCGCGGACCTGATAATGCCGGATGGCATCGGGATCGTGTACGCCTCGCGTATAATAGGCAGGCCGCTGGGCGAGAGGGTCACAGGCATCGACTTTCTCGCGAAGGTGCTGGAATGGCTGGCGGCAGGCGGCGGCAAGGCATATTTCCTGGGCAGCAAGCCTGGGGTGGCGGAAAAGGCCGCAGCCAATATGATGGAGAAATACCCTGGCCTGCATGTGGCCGGGGCGAGGGACGGCTATTTCGCCGAAGATGAGGAAGAGGGCATTGTCGCTGAAATAAATGGGAGCGGCGCCGATTTCCTCTGTGTGGCGCTTGGGTCGCCAAAGCAGGAAAAATTCATAAGCAGGAACAAGGGCCGGCTCAAAGTCAAGGTGGCCATAGGCGTGGGGGGCAGCTTCGATGTCATGGCAGGGGTGCTGAAGAGGGCGCCGGAGTTCTACAGGAAGCACGGCCTGGAATGGCTCTACCGCCTGAAGCAGCAGCCGTATAGGATAAAGCGGATGGCGGTGCTGCCGCTCTTCCTGATAAGGGTGCTGGCAAAGGACGGGCTCAGGCGGCGGAAGTAGGGGAGGCGCCGGCGGGCCGGCCGGCGGCGGGCTGGATACGCAAGCAGGCAAATGACATATGGCTGGCTACGGCGGCCAGCAGGCGCGCCGGCACTGGCAGGCACAAACCGCATGTTCTTCGGCCAAGACGGCCGGACAACGTATATTTATATAGTAAGGAGGACAGAAGACATGCCCGATACGAACACAATCGAAAAGATCAAGAGGGCTGCGAACGAGATCCGCGTAGATATAGTGAAGCAGGTGTATTTCGCGGGCTCTGGGCACCCCGGAGGTTCCTTGTCCGCAGCGGACATACTTGCGGCGCTCTATTTCCATGAGATGGACATCGATCCTGCCAAACCGGCAAAGGCGGGGAGGGACAGATTTGTCCTCTCGAAGGGGCATGCGGCCCCCGTGCTGTACGCCGCGCTGGCCGAACGCGGCTTTTTCCCAAAGGACGAGCTGTGGAAGCTGCGCAGCATAGGCGCCATGCTGCAGGGCCATCCGAGCCGGAAGACGACGCCGGGCGTAGAGATGTCCACAGGCTCTCTGGGGCAGGGCTTCTCGGTCTCCGTAGGGATGGCGCTGGCATCGCGGATTGACGGCGCGGGGAGGGTCTACACCCTGCTCGGCGACGGGGAGCTTGAGGAGGGCCTCGTATGGGAAGCGGCTATGGCTGCGGGCCACTACAAGCTCGACAACCTGTGCGCCGTGATAGACTGGAACGGGCTGCAGATCGACGGCAAGAACGACGATGTCATGACGGTGGCCCCCGTGGACGAGAAATTCAGGAGCTTCGGCTTCAACACCCTGCTCATTGACGGGCATTCGATCCCCGAAATAATCGGCGCATTTGACGCCGCCAGGCGCACCAAGGGCAGGCCGACCGCTATAGTCGCCAAAACCGTGAAGGGGAAGGGCGTCAAGTTTATGGAAAACGAGGCCGGATGGCACGGCAAGGCGCCGTCGGAGGAAGAGACGAAGAAGGCGCTTGAGGAACTGGGAGGTGAATTATAATGGCGGGAAAAACAGCGACAAGGCAGGCTTATGGGGAATTCCTGGTGGAGAAAGGGCGCGTCAAGGCAGACCTCATAGTGATGGACGCCGATCTTTCGAAGTCCACTATGACTAACGCGTTCAGCAAGGAATTCCCGGACAGGTTCTTCAATATGGGGATTGCCGAGCAGAACCTTTTCGGGGCTGCGGCCGGGATTGCCCTTTCTGGGAAGACGGTGTGTGCGAGCACTTTCGCCATGTTCGCTTCGGGCAGGGCCTTTGAGGTGGTCAGGAATTCGATAGGCTACACCCATGCAAATGTGAAGATATGCGCCACGCACGCGGGGATAAGCGTCGGGGAGGACGGGGCGAGCCATCAGACTTTTGAGGATATCGCGCTCATGAGGACCATACCGGGCATGACGGTGCTCAACCCGTCGGACGGGGAGTCGGCGAAGATATTGCTCGATCAGGCGGTGGACGCGGACGGCCCATTCTATATCCGGCTTGGGCGCGCCGCCGTGGAGCCGATATATGCCGCGGATGCCGAGATCAAGGTGGGCAAGTCCGTATGCCTGCGGGACGGCGGCGACTGCACGGTGATAGCGACAGGCATACTCGTGGGCGAGGCCCTGCTGGCGGCGGAGGCCCTGGCGAAGGAGGGCATAGCGGTGCGCGTGGTGGACATGCATACCATCAAGCCGATTGACGGCGAAGCCATAGAGAAGGCGGCCAAAGAGACGAAGGGCATAGTGACGGCTGAAGAGCATTCCGTGATAGGCGGCCTCGGCGGCGCGGTGGCGGAGTACGCGGCGGCCCACTGCCCCGTGCGCATGGCCTTTGTCGGGCAGGGCGACTGCTTCGGCGAGTCGGGCAAGCCCGCCGAGCTGCTGAAGAAATACGGCATGTCCGCAGACAGCATTGCCGCCGCAGTCAAAGGCATGCTGCGCGGCTAGGCGCAGCCTGGCCGGGCTGTATTAGCCCCGATCGCGCACTAGCGCGTCAAAGCTGCGGTCGTAGCGTTTCTCCGCCTTGGCGCTGAAGAAGCAAGCGGGGAATTCGCCCGACTTGCGGTGGTGCGCAATGCATTCGCAGCATTTGCCGTGCCGGGCGCATGCGTAGCTGCAATTGCAGGAGATGGACTGGTTGTGTTTGCAGACATCCATTGTAGCGCTCCTTTCAGATCATTGTGTACACGTGTGGCCGCCGTCTGTTATGGACGGCGGCCGCTGTTCGAATGTGAAAATGTAAAAATTTTACAGCATTAACGCTGGTATACGGTCCTGCCGCCCAGTATGGTCTGTTCGACCTTCATTTCCAGTATGCGCTCAGGCTCGTCGTCCACGGCGGTCGGATCGATGTCGGTGACGACTATGTCGGCCAGCTTGCCGCTTTCGAGGACGCCCTTCTTATGCTCGTCGAAGGTGAAGTGGGCGCCGGCCGCCGTATAGGCGTATATGGCCTCTTGGGCCGTGATCCTCTGCCCGTCGCCGCATGAAGCGCCGCTGGCGGTCTTCCTGGCCAGGGCGGCGTGCAGTATGACAGTCGGATCCAGCACGGTGACTGGCGTGTCGCTGCCATTGGCGACGGCGATGCCGCCGTCGAGGAGCGAGCGGAACGGGAAGGACTGCGAGACGCGGTCTTCCCCGTAGTTCCTGGTTATAGTGTCGCCGAAGTAATACAGGAAGCCTGTGTTCATAAGCGGATAGACGCCTTCCTTTATGACGCGCTCCACAAGGTGCGGGAAACAGAACGAGCAGTGCTCTATCCTGTGGCGCGCGTCCGGGCGCGGCATCCTCTCCTGCGCCTTCTTGTAGGCATCGAGGAACATGGTGATGGCGACATCGCCGATGGCGTGGCCGGATACCTGCTGCCCGCGTGAGTGGGCCTCCCAGACCATATCGTCAAGCTGCTCCTGCGAATAGTATGCGATCCCTGGATTGCCGTCGAACCTGCTGGGCTCGGACATCCTCGCCGTCCCGGCGCCGGCCGTGCCGTCTAGTATGATCTTGCGTCCCTGGAATTTCAGCAGGTCATTGCCAAATGGCAGAGGCATGCCGGTATCCATGAATTTCCTGTACATGGGCTCAAGGCAGTAGGCCGCGATCCTTACGGTGAGCCAGCCATCCTTGAGCAGCCTGTCCCAAGCGGAGAAATAGTCCTTGGGGTCGTCGAAGGCGCCCATCTCGGTCGTGCTTGTGATGCCGAAGGAATTGTATCTGGCGCTCAGGCTTTTCATCAGCGCCGCGAGCTTTTCGCCGCCCAGGGGCGGGATGATCTCCTTCATCGCCAGGAACGCGGTCTCGCGCAGGCAGCCTGTAAGCTTGCCTCCCTCCCGCACGATCTCGCCTCCGGCGGGGTCGGGCGTGTCCGGCGTGTAGCCCCTGAGCGCCAGCGCCCTTGAGTTGGCAAGCCCTACATGCTGGCACACGCGGGCGACGCAGACCGGGTGATCCGGAAATGCGGCGTCCAGCTGTCCGAGCACGGGCGGCGTGCCCTCGGCGAAAAGCCCTTCGTCATAGCCGAAGGCCTCGACCCAGTCGCCGGCAGGGGTTTCGTCCACGCGGGCCTTGATGCGCTCAAAGAACTCGCTGTGAGACTTCGTCCCGGTGAGATTTACCTTAGATAGAGTGCCGGCACAGAACAGAGGGTGGCTATGGTTGTCATTGAAGCCGGGCAGGACTGTCTTGCCGGAAAGATCGGCAATCTCGGTGTCGGGGCCGATGGTGGCCGTGAAATCCTCAAAATCCCCTACGCCGAGGATTCTGTCGCCTAGTATGGCGATAGCGGAAGCCGAAGGCCTTTTTTTGTCCATTGTCTTGATGTTGGCATTTTTGAGAATCAAATCCGCCTTGATTGGCATGTGCAGCACCTCCTTTTTGTGACGCGGCAGCGTCCTGCCGCCGCGCCGTATTGCCAGGCTATGCCGTCCGCCGGCCGCATCCAAGCCCCGTGTGCAGACCCGACCCGATGCAGGCGCTGTGGTTCCAGCCGGCGGGCAGCGCTAATTATACCAGCCTACGGGGCCTGGATTCAGCAGGATATTGACCTGCTTGATTTCCTGGTATTCCTCAAAGCCTTTGAGGCCGAGCTCCCTGCCGACGCCCGATTTCTTGTAGCCGCCCCAGGGGGCGCCGTTGAATGTCGGGTTGTAGCAGTTGATCCACGTGATGCCGGCACGGATCCTCTCCACGACGCGCAGGGCGCGCGCGCCGTCCTTGGTGAAGACAGCGCCGGCCAGGCCGTAGTCCGTGTCGTTGGCCATGCGTATGGCCTCTTCTTCCGTCTCGAAGGTCTGCACGGTGACGACCGGCCCGAAGATCTCTTCCTTGACGATCCGCATGTCGCGGGTGCAGCCGTCGAATATGGTCGGCGCGACATAGAAGCCTTTGCCGCAGCCGCCCTCCGTATGGCGGTAGCCGCCGCAGACGCATTTCGCGCCCTCGGCCTTGCCCGACTCGATATATTTCAGCACTTTCTCCATATGGGCCTTTGTGATGAGCGGGCCCATGTCGGGGTTGTCGAGGGGGTTCCCTATTGTCAGGGCATTGGCCCTTTCGGCAAGGCGCGCCAGGAACTTGTCTTTGAAGCTGGATTCTATGATAATGCGGCTGCCTGCGGAGCAGACTTCGCCTTGGTTGAAGAAGATGCCGATCATGGCCCACTCGACCGCGCCCTCAAGGTCCGCGTCGGCGAATATGACGTTAGGCGATTTGCCGCCAAGCTCAAGGCTGACCCGCTTGAGGTTCCCGGCGGCGCGGCGGGATATGTCCTGGCCTGTCGCCGTGCTACCCGTGAACGAGACCATGTCCACGTCCGGGTTCTCCGCGATCTCCTTGCCGACCGATCCGCCTGGCCCGATCACCATGTTGGCGGCACCTGGCGGCAGGCCCGCTTCGGCCAATATTTCAAACAGTATTTTGGATGACAGTGGGGTGTTGGAGCTGGGTTTGTAGACGATGCAGTTCCCGGCGGCGAGCGCCGGCGCGATCTTCCAGACGCCCATGAGCAGCGGGTAGTTCCAAGGGGTTATCAGCCCGCAGACGCCCACCGGCTCATGCACGGCGAACGAACGCATCTTGCCGAAGCCGTCAGGCACTTGGTACGAGCCGCCCTGCGGTATTGCCGCGAGGCCCGCGAAATACCTGAAGCAATGCACGGCGTCCCATACGTCGGCCTCAGCCTCACGCAGCGGCTTGCCGTTGTTGATGCTCTCCACGCGCGCGATTTCGTCGGAACGCGCTTCCAGCAATGAGGCGATTTTCAGGAGCGTGTCCGAGCGCTCTTCCACGTTCATGCAGGGCCATGCGCGGTCCTCATGGAAAGCGCGCTTTGCGGCGGCTATCGCCAATGCGGCGTCTTCGCTGCCGCTGTCTGTGTGCGTCCCGGCCAGGCTGCCGTCCGCAGGGTTGATCAGTTCTTTCTTTTTGCCGGCAAGGCTGTCGCGCCAAACCCCGTCAATGTAATTTCTGACATGCAAGACTTCCATCACTAACCTCCGTTTTCTCTCTGCCCGCTGCAGGCCCGCAACAGAAAAAACCCCCAATAGCTATCACGCGGGGCCGGCAAGCTTCATACTCCATGAACATAGGCCAAAAGGCGCCGCATCCATCCGCAGATGAAGCAGCCTTCTGCGCCTGCTAAAAGTATATCACATGTAGCCTGTATTTGCACTATCACATATTATTTGAGACATATTCTTTTCCCCACTTTTCCCCACTGAAATCCAGAGAAATCCAGGGGATAACATAGTATACGCCGTGTATACGCCGTCTTTTTGATTGCGGATATCACATAATTGATGTATAATATTCATATATTCTGTTAATTAGCAGCAAGGGCAGGTAGCAAGTGCAGGCAGTCTGCGGCATCAGGAAAGGCAGGTGGGTTTCAATGGCCAAAACAGTAGTCAATGTGGTGGGGATGTCTTGCGAGCATTGCGTGGAAGCGGTGCGGCATGCGGTTTCTAAGGTGCCCGGCGTGACGGGTTCCGAGATCAGCCTCGAAAACGGCACCGTGACTTTGGAATACGATCAGGAAGCGGGGCCTTTGGACATGGACGCGGTGATATGGGAGATCGAAGAGCAGGGATACGAGGCAAGCGCGTAGGCGGCGCGGGTATCAGAGGGGGCCATGGGGTTTTACATCAACATAATAAATAGGGCATTGGTGCAGTTCCCCATCGTGGCGTTCCTGCTGACCCTGCCCTATATGTTCTATTGCTACCGCAAATACGGCTCCGTTTCACTGCTGAGGAGCCTGATCGTTTTCTCGTTCATTTTCTACATACAATGCGCGTATTATATGGTAATATTGCCGCTGCCGGATCCGGCATCCCTGGTGGACATGCCCAGTATGGCGCCGCAGCTCATACCGTTCAAGTTCGTGGCCGATCTGGTGAGGGAGTCGTCGTTCAGCCCTGCGGAGCCCACGACGTATATCACGGCGCTCAAGGAGATGTGCGTGCTCCAGCCGCTGTTCAATATCGCGCTCACCATACCGTTCGGCATCTATATGTCCTATTATTTTGGCAAGGGGCTGAAGCAGGTGATCCTGTATTCGCTGCTGCTGTCGCTTTTCTTCGAAATCACCCAGCTGACGGGCCTTTACGGCATATACCCGAAGGCGTACAGGCTGTTTGACGTTGACGACCTGATGCTCAACACATTGGGCGGGGCGATAGGCTGGCATATCTCAGTGCCGCTGAAGGCGCTGCTTCCAGGCAAGGAGCGGATCGATCAGGCCAGCAGGCTGAGGGCCAGGGATGTCAGTTTCTCCAGGCGGTTTTGCGCCTATCTAGCCGACTATGCGGCCGTCATGGGCATCGTATACTGCATATCGGCGGCATTTAAAGCGGGCAGTTTCCCGATATACTATCTGGCCGCAGTGGCGCTCTATTTTGTGCTGCAGCCCGCCGTGTCCGGCGGCAAGACGCTGGGGAAACGGCTGGTCAGGATAAGGGTCGAGGGGCCGGCGTCTGCCAGGGCCACGCTGCCGGCGCTTGCGGCCAGATACGGCGCCCGCGAGGCTGTGTTCCTGTATATCCAGTCGTTCCAAAGCATCAGGCTCGTCGTCGGACCGGAATACATGAACGCATTCATATTGGCGGAGCTGGCCATAATCCTGTTCTGCGCCGTGGATTTCGCCGGGAGTTTCAGGCGCGAAAAACGGCTGTGGTACGAGATGATAAGCAAGACCAGGAACGTAAGCAGCGCGGCGGGCTGAAGCGCTTTTTACACCGCCACCGGGATCCCTTTGATCTGCGGGTTTGCCCGATAGCCCTCCAGGACGGCGTCGTCAGGCGTGAACTGGTAAAAATCGTGTATGTCGGGGTTCAGCCTGAACCGCGGCGCGGGGAAGGCGTGGCGCTCCAGCATCTCCTTGATGAGGGGCACATGCCTGTCGTATATGTGGGCGTCCGCTATCACATGGACCAATTCGCCAGGCAGCAGCCCGCTGGACTGCGCAAGCATGTGGACAAGGACGGCGTACTGCGCCACATTCCAGTTGTTTGCGGTCAGTATGTCCTGCGAGCGCTGGTTCAGGATGGCGTTCAGCCGATCCCCCGTCACATTGAAGGTCATGCTGTACGCGC
>JAIRSA010000234.1 GCA_031255695.1 Eubacteriales Family XIII. Incertae Sedis bacterium
ATGCCCGCCGACGCCGTATCGCCCATGAACTCCCTGGTGTACGAGACGAACGAGCCGCGCCGCGGTATATTCACAAGCAGCTCCGCGAACGACTGCATCACGCCGAATATGGTAAGCCCGGCGATGGCGTAGGTCAGCAGCACCGCCCCTGGGCCCAGGGCCGCGTATGTGTCGCCCAGTTCAAGAAAATAGCAGGACCCGATAATGCCGCCGAGCGCGATCAAGGAGACATGCCATGGCAGGATCCCCCGCGTCAATGTGCGCTCGCTCTTGCTGACAATGCGTTCAGTCATCTCTTCCCCTCCCCCATTTACGCCGGATCTGGGACGATCCAGCGGGATTCCGGCCTCTTGCCGGGCCTTGCTGCCGCTACTGCCAGGGTCCATCTGAGAGAATTATACTACTTTTGGTTTTTATTTTCAACTTTAATGGCAATAAAGCGGAGGGCGAGCGCCGCCGCAATGCAGACGGCGGTAGCGGCGCTGATGGCGCCCAGCATGGCGCCCCAGTCTGCGAACAGGCCGCCCGCATACTCTTCCGCGTAGTACGCGGCAGCCTCAGCGCCTTCGTACCAGGGCAGGAAGAGCCGCCCGAACAGGCCGATGCCGCCGAGTATGACGAACATCAGCGCCATGCGGCTCATGTCGCCCTGCGCCAGGCCCGTTTTGGGATTCAGCCGGGCCAAAGTGGCTGGGGCACTGCCTGCGCTGGCGGCGGGCACAGGCTTCGCTGCCAGACCGCCGTACATCTTCTTCCATATCACATACAGTATGGGGCCCGTTATTATGCCCAGCATGCCGCCGATGAAGTAGTCCGCGCCATTGATGAAGAACGAGATGAAGGCCACGCATATCGGCACTATGCAGATCACGTACAGCACCTTGTCGCTGCCGGGGATCCGGAACTTGTATTCCTCCCTCGGTATCCGCTTCCTCAGAATGATGGCTGAGATATACACCATTATATACGAAGCGACCAGCAGGAAAACATCCACGACGACAACCGCTTCAAAGGCGAAATTGCAGAGTATGAGATTCACCACGGCGATGGATATGACAGCTACGTAGGGCACACCGTACCGCCTGTCCACCTTGACAAGGAAGGGCGGCGCCAGCCTGTCCTCCGCCAATGCGAAGAAGCCCCTAGAGCCTGACGCGATATACGTGTTGTATATGGAGCACTGCGCCACTATCGCCACTATTATGAAGAAGACCCCCGCTGCCGCGCCAATATCGCCGGGAAGCATGGTCTTGGCCACGTCGGCGTAGCCCAGCGCGTCCTCGCCCCACTCATCCCAGCGGCCCATGGACGCGAGCGAGGCCATTGTCGGGAAAATATAGGTGGCCATGATCAGGGGGACGGTTATCAGCGTCGCCCTGGGTATCACCTGCGGGTCCTCAAGTTCCCCGGCGACCGTCGACATCGACTCGTACCCGGAGTACATCCACATGCCTATGGAAATGCCGGCGCCTACGTACGCCACCAGATCGGCCGCCGTTTCCGCGCTGCCCGCCAGGAATGGGTCGAAGGGGTTATGGTTCCAGTTCGCGAAGCCTATCAGCGCGATCATGGCGAAGGCCATGATGACAAAAACGGAGAGGGCGTTGGTCACAAGGCCCACGTCCTTCACCCCACGTATGTTAATGTACATGAATATCAGGATCATCGCGGCTTTCAGCGCGAAGGCCTGCGCCGCGCTCATATCCCACTGGGTAGCGGCGTAGCCGCCTGCCAGTATGACGTAGAGGGCGTTGTCAATGTATATCGACACAGTCCGCCACCAGCCTGCCTGGAAGCCCCAAAACTCGCCGAGCGCTTCCTGGACCCACTTGTAGTAGCCGCCTTCCTGCGGCCTGACCGAGCCGAGCTCGGCCGCCACCAGCCCGAAAGGCATGCCCCACACAAACGGGAGCACCATCAGCATGGCCAGCGTAAGCCCTGGGCCGGCGGCAGGGATCATGTCCTCGATCCCGTAGCAGCCCGCCGCGACCAGCGAGAACACCATAAACACCACCGTAGCCGTCGACATCCTATGTTTCTTGAGCCCTGCCGCAGCGGCGCCCTGCACAGCGCCTGCCTTTGTCGTTTCGTTCACAGATTTGCCCTCCTGTTATTTATTATATACTACACCTCCCGGCATATCGGGCCGGCATATCGGGCGTTTCATGACGCTATATGCTGTAGCGCCAACCGGCGGCCGCCGGCCCCAATGCCTATATCTCCCGGCGCCCTTCCATAGCTTTCGACAGCGTCACCTCGTCGGCGTATTCCAGGTCGCCGCCCACAGGTATGCCGTGGGCTATGCGCGTGACCTTTATGCCGGCGGGCTTTATCAGCCGCGCTATATACATCGCCGTGGCTTCACCCTCAATATTCGGGTTCGTAGCAAGTATCACCTCTTTCACATCATCATCGTTTTGCAGCCTTACGAGCAGCTGTCTAAGGTTTATGTCGTCGGGCCCGATGCCGTCCATGGGCGAAATAGCGCCATGGAGCACATGGTAGAGGCCTCTGTAGTCCCTCATGCGCTCGATGGCCGCCACGTCGCGCGCATTCTCCACGACGCAGATCACTGTCCGGTCCCTCAGCGCGTCCAGGCAGACCCCGCATGGATCCGCATCGGTCAGATTGCCGCATTCCGAACAGTATTTCATCTCGCGTTTGGCTTCAAGTATAGCTTCTGCTATGCCTACGGCATCCTTCTCTTCCATAGAAAGAATATGAAAGGCCAGGCGTTGGGCGCTTTTGCCCCCAATGCCCGGCAGCTTCGATAATTCGTTTATCAGGTTGTTGAGCGGTTTCGCAAAGTATT